>NZ_ALNL01000020.1:0-26279 GCF_000293155.1 Mogibacterium sp. CM50
AATATCAGAACTTTTACTATACCTATTTTGAGAAAGGGGGCGATGAAATGAATCAAACGGATGTGCCTATCTGGGAGAAATATACCCTCACCATAGAAGAAGCGGCAAAGTATTTTCGCATCGGAGAAAACAAGCTGCGAAAACTGGCAGAAGAAAATCCTAACGCAAATTGGGTGATATTAAACGGCAACCGTATTCAGATCAAGCGCAAGCAGTTTGAAAAAATGATCGATACGGTTGACACAATCTAATGGAGATCGAACCTTGACGATGTTATAATAGATATAGCATATCAAGGCTCTTTCCGTCTTGGAAAGGAGCATAACATGTCAGAAAAAAGACGGGACAGCAAAAACCGAGTTTTGCGGTCAGGAGAGAGCCAGAGAAAAGACGGGAGATATGCTTACAAATATATAGACACCTTTGGAAAGACGCAGTTTGTGTACGCATGGAAATTAGTTCCAACGGATAAGACCCCGAAAGGAAAACGCGAGGATAAATCCCTGCGGGAAAAGGTCAAGGAGATACAAAAAGACCTTGATGACGGGATTGACCCGGTGGGAAAGAAAATGACCGTCTGCCAGCTTTACGCAAAGCAGATACGAAACCATGCAAATGTAAGACACAGTACAAAGCAAGGCAGAAAACAGCTTATGAGAATCCTTGAGGAAGATACTATAGGCACTTGCAGCATCGAGAATGTAAAAATGTCTGATGCAAAGGAATGGGCTTTACGAATGAAAGAAAAAGGCTATTCTTTCAAAACCATCAGCAATTACAAGCGTTCTCTAAAGGCAGCCTTTTATACCGCCATTCAGGATGACTGTATCAGGAAAAATCCCTTTGACTTTCATATCAACACAGTTATTGAGGATGACACCGAGCCGAAGGTTCCTCTTTCGCCTGCACAAGAAGAAAGTTTACTTTCCTTTGTGAAAAGCGATAAGGTCTATCATAAGTATTATGACGAGCTTATCATTCTGCTTGGAACAGGACTTCGTATTTCAGAGTTTTGCGGATTGACGGAGAGCGATATTGATTTTGAGAATCGGACAATCAATGTGGATCATCAACTTCAATACTCCGGTAAAAAATCGTACCGCATTGAAACACCGAAAACGGAAAACGGTATTCGGAAAATTCCAATGAGCGACCGAGTTCTTGAGGCCTTGCAGAGAGTTGTGCAAAGCCGAAGAAAAAGTAGTTTCGAGGTTGACGGCTACACAGGCTTTCTTTTTCTCACAAGGAACAGAACACCACAGGCTTGTATCAACTATGATGCTATGTTTCGCAGACTTGTAGAAAAGTATAACAAAAATCATGAGGAAGCTTTGCCGGCGGTAACAACGCCCCATACCCTGCGACACACGTTCTGCACCAACATGGCAAATGCGGGAATGAATCCGAAAGCCTTACAGTATCTTATGGGACACGCCAACATTACCATGACCCTGAACTATTACGCACACGCCACATTTGACAGCGCACAGGCGGAATTTTTCAGACTGGCGGCTTAAAGGAAAAGAGAGATTTTACTACTTCTTTACTACCTTTCAAAGCGAAAACACAAGCGGATTTAAGAAAATATGTGAGTATCTCCCGATAGATAAAATGCCGGCAATGCCTGTAAAGACAGGCTATATCGGCATATAAGAAGTTTTGAGAAGATAGTTAAAAATCGTATTAGAGTTTTCCTGAAATCATATTTTATTTATTTTCTTCAGTTCACTTAATCTTATCATACTCTTTTTTTAATAACTTACAGCCTGTCAAATCTTCATTATTATAACTCTCAAGATGCTTGATGTTTATTTTATACTGGGTTGGAAATTCATGAAATTCTCGTGCCATTCTTTGAATTCCCATTGGACACAAACATGCTGGAGAAGCCCTATCTTCGCCCAATGCAGGGATAGTCTCATCAAAGAGTTTCTCCTCTACTGAAACTCCAAACATTTTTTCGACTGCATCATTTGTTAGTTGTATAAAATATGGTATTCTAACCACTTTATAACCGTTCTTCTCGTAAAATTCCACTCTTTCTGAATCACTAATTATTTGATGAGGAGTCTTGTAATGGTCAACACCATCAAACTCTATTATCAACTTTAAGGTTGCACTTCGCCAATCTGGACGTTTCAAACTCCGTTTACCAGATTTTTCTACTATACCAGTAGTTTCATCATGCACCCAATCACTAGTGCTAGGGAATATAACTTTTAGATATTCATCCAACCCTGTTCTACATAGACCAGTTCTCTTGTCAATTCCAGCTTTTAATGCAGCCTCTTGCGATTCCCTTAAAAATCCCCACTTATTACTATATGTTGGCATTTGTATATCTCCTCTGTAATTTTTATCAAAAATTTAATTAGTGTATGCACAACAAGTCATTGTTAGAAAGTTAGATCTAAAATGAGGCCAACGTACGTACCTTGAAATATTGATAGCAAAACTCGCACAAAGAAAAGCCCGGTGAAGCGATCAACATTCATAGCGATAATAGACAGTACGATAGAACTCTCCGTTGTGGATTCAAGCCTCGTCGTAAGCAGTCCGAGCCCGAATCTTCTTTTGGCAAGACTGAAGGCTCTTTCTACTTCAATGCGATCCACAGCATCCTCGTACTCAATCTTCTTGTCAGCCTTCGGATCTTTCTTCGGTCTGACAAGTGCAGGCCCGGAAAGACGTATGCCATGTAGCTTGAAATAAGCCGTATTGTCACGAGTCCTGTAGATCTTATCTGCCAAGACTCGCTTCGGGTAATAACCATTTCGTTTGAAGTATTGCTCTATGGCACCGATGAGCACTTCACTCTCGTTGTATGTTTCGAAGGATAGCTTTTCTATCCTTGCAAAGCCGTTGTCTATGCTGAGATCGAGCTTTGCTCCAAACTCCGTCGGTTCTTTGGCTTTTCCTCTCACGATTGGTCTGACGTAAGGCTGGCTGATGCTTACTATCCTGTCCGGTACCTTATGAGTGTTATTGCAGTACATGTACTCCTGCTGCTCATAGACTTTGCGAACAACTATGAGTCGCTCAAGCTGTTTTGGCTTGAGTTCTATGCCCTGAGCAAGGAGTTCATCGATATACCTGAGATCCCTGCGGATATATTGCAGCTGCTTCTTGCTCACCTTTCTGATCCTTTTGCCGGTGCGCCTTTTGCACTTGGCTGGAGCGAGATAGTCACCTCTTGCCACTTCTCTGTACATTCTTGGTTTCTTTAGGTTGTACGAAAAGCATATCTCATCAATCATGTACTCAAGATTTTCCCTAGTCTGGTTCAGCAGGTTTATGTCCTGTGGGAACTCAATGTTCTGTGGTGCACATGTGGCGTCAATGATCATTGTACCGGAATTGCTATCTGATGAAGTCTCTTCAGTACATCCCTCTGAAGGTGACCCGTTTGGATCATTGTCATCATCCGCAGTATTGTACTCAAGGATCATGTCATTGATGTCTCCAAGGATTTCGGGCGTCAACCTTTTACGGAACTCGACCAGTAGTGATGGAACAAATGGCGGTTCCATTCGGTAACCCGGAAGTCCAATGAAGTATTGGAAATACGGGTTTTCTGTGATCTGCTCAAGCAGCTCCCGATCAGAGCATCCTATATGCTTCCGCAGAATCAATGAGCCAAAAGCCATTCGGAGTGGCTTGGCCGTAACTCCACGGTTACTTGGAAACAGCGCTGCATAGCGCTCTTCAATCGCGTCCCACGGAATGGTCTCGGCTTTCTTTACCCAACGATTCTCGGGATTCATTTGCAGTCACAAAGGCTGGTTGAAATTTGAGAAGGCAATCTGTTTGTTACGATTTTTCTTGTACATTGATGACTCCGGTTTAATCAGGTGCACGGTTTTTAACCGTTTTTACAACATTTCCTTGCACCTGTATTATACTACAGACGAGCCTAAACTGCAGTACTTTCAATTAGTTAAACTACATTTAACAATGTTTCGGCATGCGTGAGCACTCACTATGTAATCTCCGATTACCTCCAAAACTCCCGCTTTTTTATCATTCTCTATTCACTCTATTCGCTACGCAGCGCCTCCACCGGATCGCGCTTTGCCGCTGACCTGGATGGTATTAAACCGGCTATATAGGTCAGTAATACGGAGATTCCTATTAGAATTAACGCCGAATGTATTGGCAGTCTCATGATGTGATCGACATTGAAGTGCGACAGCACGATTGCGTTTACCGGGATGCTCACGATATAGACGAACAGTATCGCAAACACGCCCGATAATAGCCCCTCGATAAAGGTCTCGGCATTGAAGATATTTGCAATATTTCGCTTGGATGCACCCATCGCGCGCAGAATACCGATTTCCTTCTTGCGCTCGAGCACCGAGATATACGTGATGATACCGATCATTATCGAGCTGACGATGAGCGACACACTGACAAATGCCACAAGCACGTAGCTGATCATATTTACTATATCCGTAACCGACGACATGAGCGCGCCCATGATATCCGAGTACGTGATTACTCGCGACTTGTGCCCCGTCCGCTTCATGTGAGCATTGTAGTCGTCGATTCCCTTTATAACAGCGTCCTTGTGCTCGAAGCTGCTTGGGTATATCGAGATAGACTCAGGGCTAGACCTGTCGGCATAGCCCATTTTCTTGAGGTTCGAGTCGTACGTCACGAGGCTCGTATTCATGAACTGGCTGAACAGCGCCGCCATCTGCGTCTGATCCATGTTCAGCTTGAACGCCTTGGCAAAAGTCGACGGATTGACGCTAAACGCACTCTGCAGTGTTCTAAGCATCTGTCCGCCTGCGGCTGCTGCATTGCCCAGCTGCGAACCAAGCTGCTTCTGCATCTCGTTCATCACTTGTCCCATGAACTGACCCATCACTCCGGACATTCTGCCCTGCATATAGTTGCTCAGGGCTCTCTCTATAGTTCCGCTAAATCCACTGTTTCCCAGGTTCTGAGCTATCCGTGTTGCAGTGGTTGATACCGCTGTCCGCGCAGTCGTGCTCGAAAGATACGAAGTTATAATCTCGTCCCGGCTCGCTCCCGGATGTTTCGTTGCGTAGTCGCTCGCATAGGTCGGATAACCCGCGAGGAGAGTGGCTATCAGCTGACTCGTCTCATTTGTGACCATTGTCTGGTCGGCAGGAGACAACGTAATATTTTGCTGCTGCAGATAGGCAGGGAATCCCGCCAGCTCCTGCATCAGACCGCTCATCATGTCCTGAGCGAGTCGCGTCGTATCCACTCCTTGCAGAGCCTTTGAATAATCGAGGCCGGAGAGTGGGCTGCTGCCAAAGGCCTTTTGCAGCTTGGACGCGTCGAACTTGAATGCGCTAGCCAGCATAGACTGGTTGACGCTAAACAGCTTGCTCATGTCAAAGGCAGAGCCGTTCGATGCCTTGAGCGATTCAAACGTCTTGCCCGTAAATACGTCCACATCCGGGTGTGCAAGCTGCTGCTTGACGATATCTGCATCCTTCATTCTGTCAATAATATTAGAAGTTAAGGATGGCAGATAGCTGATACCCGGCATCAGGGCGTTCGTCCTCGACTTGCCGTTAGGTTTGAGAACTCCTACGACCTTGAGCTTGATCCCCTTGTCCAGCCGGTCGCGCAGGAATTCCTTGTTCTTGGACTGGTCGAGCCACGTACCGGTGGCTGAATTGTAGGTGTATATCTCACCCGGTGAGATGACGCTGTATCTCAGCTTGAGGGCATCCTTGTATCTAAAAGGCTTCTGCTGCGAGCGCTCCAGTTCCAGCTTGCCTGTCTGTCTGTACTTTGCCATAGCATCCTTATAAGCCTGGTGGTCGTAATAGCCTAGCTGGTACAGAGTGTAGTCGGCAATCGAACCATCCTTGTTCAGGACGAGAACCGCTTCGTCAGGTTCCTTAGGCCATTTACCCGCAACTACTTCATATTGCTGCCTGAGCAGCTTCTCATCGTCGAGCATCTGCTGGAATCCCGTGTTGGAATTGTTCTGGATGCCGAAGCTCTCATAGTTGGCATCCATATCGTTGGCTGCGTTAACATTTACAGGCTCCGCACCGGTCTTGTCCTGGAAAATCATCGGAGTGATGCCATAGTTATACGTGATAACCGAAGCATTTTTACGAACCTTGTTGTCCTTCTTGTCTAAGAATTTTTTGAAGGCCACCAGGTCATTGCGTCTGGTGTTGCCAAAGACTGAACCGAGCACGTTATTTTGCTTGATTTCCTTGCCGTCTGCCGATTTTGCGGAGCCGGAGTCTGAGTTCGAGGAACCGTTTGCTGAGCCGGCATTCTCGCTTGAGCCAGAGCCGGAACTTGATCTCGCAGCCGAATCCGAATCTGTGTCTGAGCTTGAAGCTGAATCCGCTGCGCCTGTCGTATCCTTGACCTCGACTGTGTCCGAAGCCTTGTCCTTGTCTTTACCCTTATCCTTACTGTCGGCCTTTCTATCATCCTTGAAATTGCCGGTTAGGTTGGTAAACATGCCGGTCAGGTCGGTTGCTGTCTTGGAAATTGTCAGCGGATATGAAGACAGGGTGTCTTCCTCGACCTTAGCTATGTAACCGTTTACTCCGTTGGACAATGCCAGAATCGTTGCTATGCCTATGATTCCAATAGAACCGGCAAACGCGGTAAGGAACGTCCTTCCCTTCTTGCTCATAAGGTTGGAGAAGGACAGTGCGAGGGCTGTCCTGAAGCCCATCGAAGTCTTCTTGCCCGCATCGGAAGCCGCTACCTTGTTTCTGACGCTTGCATTTAGCTCATCCGGAGCTACAGGCTTGCTGTCCTCGAGGATTCTGCCATCCTTGAGGGTGATTATTCTATTTGCATACGACTCTGCCAGAGCCGGGTTGTGGGTAACCATGATGACCAGTCTATCCTTGGCAATCTCCTGCAGGAGTCCCATGACTTGAATTCCTGTCTCGGTATCCAGCGCACCTGTAGGTTCGTCGGCTAAGACGATTTCAGGATTGTTGACGAGTGCGCGAGCTATGGCAACACGCTGCATCTGACCGCCTGAAAGCTGACTCGGTTTCTTATCCTCATGACCCTTTAAACCGACCTTCTCAAGGGATTCCTCTGCTCGTGCACGTCGCTCAGCCGCTTCCACGCCTGTCAGGGTCATAGCCAATTCAACATTTGCTCGCACCGTTTGATGCGGGATTAGGTTGTAGCTCTGGAATACGAACCCTATCCTGTGATTTCTGTATGTATCCCAATCTGACGGTCTATATTCTCCGGTTGAAATTCCGCTTATTATAATCTCTCCGGAGTCAGCAGTATCAAGACCTCCCAGTATATTCAAAAGCGTGGTCTTCCCCGACCCGGAAGGACCGAGAACCGCTACAAATTCGTTGTCTCGGAAAGCTACCGAAACTCCGTCGAGTGCTTTTTGAATAAAATCCCCGGTCCTGTATTCTTTTCGTATTTCCCTTACTTCAATCATTTGCTTACCCTAATCCAAGCTAATCCCGCTGACCAGCTTCCACGGGATATCATAATGCATTGCATCAAAAGCACATACTGTCTACTCTATCTTGTCACACCACCTTATTGCAGACATTCACATAAATATGTCAGCCTATCACCTCGAATACCTTGTGTATTTATGCACCCTATACTGCATATATATAAAAAGGCCCCGGCGAACCGAAGCCTACTCATAGCCGTATGGTCTATCTCCTTAATAGTTCTCTGCGTGAACTTCGAAGAATGACTGTGGGTGAGCACAAACCGGGCAGATCTCAGGCGCCTCAGTTCCAACGCAAATATGTCCGCAGTTGCGACATTCCCACACCTTCACTTCGCTCTTCTTAAATACTTCCTGCATCTCAACATTCTTGAGCAGTGCACGGTATCTCTCCTCGTGGTGCTTCTCAACCTCGCCTACGAGGCGGAATCTGGCTGCGAGCTCCGGGAAGCCCTCCTTCTCAGCTGTCTCAGCAAAGCCCTTGTACATGTCTGTCCACTCGTAGTTCTCGCCATTTGCAGCGTCTGCCAGATTATATGCAGTGTCGCCTACACCGTCGTTGAGCTCCTTATACCAGAGCTTAGCGTGCTCCTTCTCGTTTGCAGCCGTCTTGAGGAATATATCAGCAATCTGCTCAAAGCCTTCCTTCTTAGCCTTAGATGCAAAATATGTGTACTTGTTGCGCGCCATCGACTCCCCTGCGAAAGCCGCTTCAAGATTCTTCTCCGTCTGTGTTCCTGCGTATTTCTTATTAGCCATAACCTATACCTCCTTAAACCATTTTGTCAATCAATTAGTGAAAATGAGCCCTCTGTCATTCTCTACGATGATTGTACCATTTAATATTCAATTGTAGAAAATTATTTTCTTGAATATTCCTTCACAAAAGTTCAATTCTCAAGCTCCTTGTACTTGCCTGCCGGCAGTCTGAGAACGCCGCCGTTCACAGTTCAATAGCCTGTAATCTTATTGATAATCTTCCTGTACATAATATTTCTCTCTTGCTTCCACATTATTCTCAACAATGCTGCTTCATTTAAGGGCAAGATAAATATAGCATATAATTAAATTGCGCGCAATATATAAATTTGTCATTTATGTGTAGATTTAAAGCATATATCGAATAGAGACTACGCAGCCAAAGAGTACTCGCTCTGCGAGTACTCTTTGGTTAGTGCGCCGGGTGGGCGCACTAACCAAAAGCCGGGGGCAGATGCCCCCGGCTTTTGGCGATTAACAAAATGACTTAAATATGTAGGTTGAAAGTATGATTATTATGGCTTGGATTTATCTGCTTATCGTTATTAAGCTTTAATTAATATTATTTTGTACGATTATTCGAACATACCGTTGTCTAACGTATCGGTGTCCGCCTATGCGTTAGCCAGCGCCTCTCCAAGAGCCTTGCACTGTGCCAGACCTGCATCATCAGGCTCGTTGTTGCAGATTACCGGTTCCTCAACGATTACTGCACCGGCAGCCTCCATGCGGTCCTTCCATGAGCGCATCCACTCGCCATCGCCCCAGTCGTATGAACCGAACAGAACGAGCTTCTTACCCGAGCAGCAGCCCTCCAGCTCTGCGATGAAAGGCTCCATCTCTTCCTCTTCAATTACCTCAGCTCCCATAGCCGGGCAACCGAGAGCAAGCTTATCTTCGCCCTTTACATCCGCTACACTCACTTCAGATACAGGTACAACCTTAGCATCTGCTCCGATGCCCTCGCCAACAGCGTTAGCCATAGCTTCAGTATTGCCTGTAGCGCTCCAATATACTACGTACATGTAAACACCTCCTGGTAACTATATTCTGTCATATGTTAGATTTCTCTAACCGGAATTCATTATATTAGATATCTCTAACTTTGTAAAGTACTTTTTTGACTTTTATTAATTCTTTACAATCTAATCTTATGTAAGTGCCCTCAGAAATTGACAGGTCTCCACAGCAGTCGAAATAATTCACGAGGCTTAGTAGAAATTCAAAAAACACTCGCTAAAGATTGGCAGGTGTCTCAGGAGCTCGCAAGGCCTGCCGGGAAGCTTCAAACACTCACGAGGATTTACAGGGATACGCAAAAGCTTTCAATAAAAGCTTCGGCAAAGCAAAGTCTCACAAAAGGCGAAGAACGAGCTCCCTTAGCTCGTCCTCCGCCTTTTTAGGAATATAGAGAAAATGTTACTGATGGTATACCTCCCTAACGGAAAGAGCTACCATATTTGCTCCTGTTATATGCCATCTTGATTAAGCCGTATGATAGAATCATGCATCCTCCCGAAATTATTAAACCTACTGTTGCACTTATCATATTATTGTCCTCCTTAATCAAGATTTTTAATCGATTACTAAAATCGTTTCTATTTGTTTTCACGCATATTCTATCTAATTGCAAAGCTTTGTCAACAGTTTATCATGTATTTTTATTTATATATTACAATTAATCAGTCTATCAGGAGGTATATTTTGTGTTATAAAACAAATATTCAGACTCATTCATTGTAAGCCTGCCTAAAATTCCTATATCTATGTTTTTTAATCTACAATTTACTACATATAGTCCTTATTTCAGCCAATTTTTAACTTCCTGTAAGGTCTCTAAAATTACTTAATATCCAGATATTCCTCTATAAATTCGCAGACATCACGAACGCAATCATCGCAGCTTCTGAGCATCTTCCCGGTCTTAAGCCCCTTGAGGTCTTTGCAGATAACTGACGAATTGCGCTCCTTGAATTCGCCTGTGATACGCTTCATCTCCCCTGCAGTCTTGGTTTTGCTCTCACCCTTGAGACTGAGAATAACCGACGCACCTGACAGGCAGCCGCAATGACCCTCCATGCCGCCTAGTCCGCCTCCAAATCCTTGGTTTATCATATACAACAGTTCCTCATCTGCGCCCACGCAGTCAGCGTAGGTACAGGCTATCGCCTGTGCACAGTTATGCCCGTGATGCTTTCGCTCGATAGCGAGTTCACCTCTCTTGCTCATATCACTTTACCTTCCATTTTCTTAATCTTGTCTTGTTAATCATATCATTTCAGCCAGTCACTATCTACCGTTTGTGTTGCCAAATATAACTTGACTTCGATTGTATCATTCCCGCCACCAAGCAGATTCGAGGATTTTACCCGGTAGAAAGTGTAATCGCCGGATGCAGCAACTAAACCACTCCCCCGCCGCCGATGATGGCAGTGTGGGAACCTTGGTATGTCTGTTGTCTAAGCCGGAATTTATCAGTCCAATCTCTTTTCAGGCATATGTGCATAGAATACCCGCCTTTCCGTGTCAAACAGCAGTCCGCTGTTGTCGCAATAAACAAAGAACGTATTCGTATTATCTTGCTATTTGCCGGTAGATTTTTCATTACCTTCAGAATTTAAATTAAGATGTTTATGGCTATCACAATAGTAGTCTATTTATATATTACTTTTCATATCTCAATAAATTTGCACATAAATCACAATCACGAGAAAAAAATAACTTCATCACATACCTCTTCTAAAAATTCAATGTCATGAGAAATTATCAAAATCAAGTTCTTTGTTTCTTGGAAATTTTTTATATTCTCAGCAACTACTTTCATACTCGCATAATCTAATCCGCTTGTTGGCTCATCAAAAAACAATAGATTTTTATTTGAAAGTAAAGCAGATAGAATAATAACCCTCTGCTTCTGTCCACCCGATAAGGTATGAGGATTCTTCTGTTTTAAATTATCGATTTGCATGTTTTTCATGCAAATATTTATTTTTTCAGCGCCGATATCAGATGTTAAATTTATCTCGTCATAAACCGTATCTGTAAATAACTGATTATTTACCTCTTGCATAACCAACAAACTATTTTTGATCCTGTTTTTAGAGCTTAATTGTCTATTGTCTTTGTAAAACCTCCCGGAAGACGGTTTCTCAAGTCCGCAAACAATTTTTGCAAAAGTAGACTTCCCCGTTCCATTTTTCCCAATTATTCCTATAATCTTTCCTCTTTCAAAGCTCAGGTTATCTACCATCAAAATGGTTTTCTTTTTTCTTTTATATAACAAGTCTTTTATTTCCAGTTCAATTGTATTTTGCAAAGAATTTGATTTTCTTTTAAAGTTATCACTATGAAATTCAGTATGCCTAAGCCCTGTTCTTAATCTTTCCTCTTCACTTAAATTTTGAATTTCTTCCATAATGTATTCTTTTGTGATTTTTCCATCTTCCAGATATATTGCTCTATCAGCTACGTTTTTCAAATACCATAACCTATGCTCAGCAATTACTATTGTTTTACCTACCACCTTCAATTTTTCTATTATCTTTGCAAGTTCCTTCATAGAATCAATATCCAAACTGGAAGACGGTTCATCAAAAACAAATATTTCCGGATCTAAAGCATACACACTGGCAATTGCTATTTTTTGCTTTTCTCCACCTGAAAGCTCAAATATGTTTCTATTCATCAATGATTCAATGTTTAAGGCGTCTCTAACTTTTTCAATCTTTTTATTTATATCCGCCCTTTCCAATCCGTAATTTTCTAAACCAAAAGCGATTTCATCTGTGGTATTTGTTGTATAAAACTGTGTTTTAGGGTTTTGAAAAACAGATCCTACTTTTTCAGAAATTTTATATATCTCTGTCTCAAAGGTATTCATGTCGCCGACTTTTACACTTCCATCTATCTCTCCATTACAAAATTCCGGAATGATACCATTTATTGTTTTTAGCAGTGTGGACTTACCACAACCGCTTTTTCCACATAAAAGTACGCACTCTCCTTTACGAACAGATAAATTTATGTTTTTCAAGCTGCAGTCATCATCCTTACTATATTTGAAGCTTAAATTTTTAATTTCAATCATAGCTGATACCCCCATAACCTCATTAAAACAACCATACATATTACAACTGCTAACGATGCAAAAATTATGCAATCGCCTATTTGTATTTTAATAATATGCCTACTTGTCTTTACTGCAGGAGCATCTAAACCTCTTACAATTGCAGATTGAGATAATTCATCACCGATTTCTATAACACTGACAAATAATGGTACAAAAAAATATTCTATTGTTTCAGTCGGTCTATTAACCAAGTTATAAATACTGAAGCTGATCCCCCTTGTTTTCATAGCCATATTTATATGCGACCACTCATCTTTAATTGTAGGAAAACATCTAAATATAACGGAAATCATAATAAGAGCATCTTTTGGCAATCTCATTTTTTGTAAAGTTGCAACAGCTAAAGATGAACTTGTAGAGCTTAAAATCCATTTCCCAATAATAATGCATGGCAAAAACTTCCTGATAATTGCTACAACGAACAAAATCAAATTCACAAAAAAGTGAATATCTAAATTTATTACGATTATTTCCACAGCGACACTAAAGGCAAAAAACAAAATATATTTTAAAGCCGATTTTATGTATCCACTGCTTATAATAACCATCAAACAAAGCAATGTTAAAAAACTTTCATACAATATACTGTTGCCAAGAAATATTAAAATATTTGCTCCTATCAATAAAGCAAGTTTTGTTCTGAGGTCATATGTATGCCCCAGAACAAACTTTTTAACTTCCATTATAATACCCCAGCTGACTCTAATTTTTTATTTAGCACTTTCTTTGTTAGATAAGAACCCAGTAAAGAGAACAAAAATGTTCCCAAAATCATAACAGGTAATACCCATAGTGGGGTTAAGGTTCTCACCGTATCACAAAAACTTTGATCCAATCCGCCTTGTATTACACTCTTAAAAAATGCCTCTCTCATAACCCAAATTGGTATAAATCCTCCAAAAAGATTAAGCGAAAAAAACAAATGACTTATACTGTTTTTCTTAAAATCTTCATAGTTACCGTTTTTTGCAATTAACAAAGCTATAATTCCAGCCGGTATTGATACCAATGGTGCAATAGGAATATGTCCCGTCGCTACAAGAAGTACACTTGGTAACACTGCTGCTATAAAAATAGCTGTGCTTGATTTTGTTTTTGCAAGAAGCATGTGGTAAGTAGGTGCTGCAAATAATGCTACTATCATAGGCATTAGTAAAAACAAAATTGGTATTGGCATCGAAATAGCCCCAATTATTGCATAGGTTACAAGATAGAGTGCAATTAAAACTCCCGCTGTGATAGCATTTTTTGATGATTTTTTCTTTGTTGACATAATAATCCTCCTCAAATGTCTTCTTGACTATTTACCAGATTGCTAAAATTTAATTTAATGTATTAGCAATTTGCCAATGTTTTGATTTTTCTTGATAATCCCAAAGGGATTTATATACTCCTCCCAGAGATAGCAGTTCTTCATGTTTGCCCTGCTCTACAATCTTACCCTTGTCCAGAACAACAATTTTATTCGCTCCAACAACATTTTTCAGTTTGTGGGCAACTACTATAACTGTCTTATTTTTTATTAAATTAGAAATTGCATCTTGAACAGCTACTTCATTCTCAGGATCAAGCGATGCGGTAGCTTCATCAAGTAATATGATTGGAACATCTTTTAATATAGCCCTTGCCCAATATGTGAAACTATTTTTTTCTCCAGATTTGCAATAAGTCTATAAGCAAATTTATGCATGAAATTCCTCCACTGTAAATAAACAAGTATGCAAAAATTACAGATATAAACCCATATAAAGCATAGTTAATAATATTCGTACTCGGATTATTTCCGTTAAATAACTCCCTAATAATCTTGAATACTGCAATAATGGGACCTATACTAAAAATCATCCCTATACTAACAAGGAAAATACCAACTACTAAATTTCCTTTATTAGTATCACTGTAAGAGACAATGTCTCCTATGGATTTCTTTTTTTCTTCATAATTTAACCTCACTTTCTTACCGAACGAGTTCGTTCAATGTCCCTAAAACGAACACAAGGAAAACAATTTTACATGTTTTCCTTGTCTCAATAGATCATTATATTTATTTTTAAATTTTATTATCTCAAGTGAATATTTCACTGATAATATCAAATGCCCCATCAGGATTATTCACCTCTTTTATTCCATTTATAGAATCATTATAAATTGTTCCTGTTGCCCCATAAAGAATAAATGCAGCGATATTTCTCGCATTTTCTTTAGTAACACCGATACGATTTTTTATCTTTTGTGTCTCAACTCCTTCAATAATGAAATCAGCATAAGCCTCTACAAAGTGTCCAATATAATGCATTAATTCCCAAAGTCTATATGAATTATCCGTTATAGAATTATCTGCTGAAAAATCGAATCTTTGTGCAAATTGGTTGATGTCATTTACAATAAGCTCCCTCAAGGTTTTTATCCTTACTTCATATGCTATTTCCTTGTTTTTTAATATATCGACTTTCACTTTGAGCCTCTCGGAAAAATAACATTCCATACAAGCTAAAAATATGTCTTCTTTGGACTTAAAGTAATAATAAAACATACCAGGGGCGCCATTAACCTCTGAAAGGATGTCTCTGACCGAAACTTTTTCATATCCTCTTGATTCAAAAAGTTTAGTTGCTACTTCTATTAGTTCTTGCTTTCTCTCCTCCGGAGCTTTTGAAATTCTGCTTGTCAAGTTATCACCACCAATTCATTATTGACCGACGCTCGTTCAATAGCTGTATGTTAGCATACTCTAACTGCCAAGTCAATCAACAATAAATTGTAGAAAATCACTTACTGATATCCCTGTCCTTTTCAAAACCTTTGGTTTTCTTCATCTACTGATAAGTATCCAAGGATAAATTCTCCGTACATTCTAAATTGACATACATGGGATTTAATTTGTACATAAGTAGCCTTACTTTCAGCACTTGTCAAATCCATCTCACCATCGGTTGCTTCACTCAGAGGTCAATAGGTCTGTGCTACGTATAGAATTTAGTCAGAATACTGCCGATAATAAGAATAAACGTCATAACAGATGACATGCAGACTGCGACTTTTCCACAGAATCGTCCTCTGTATGCCTTATCCTGATACCCCTTTCCCTTTAACACTGAGTTGGCTGTCATGATGGCAGCAGCCCCTGTAACAATCCAGGGAATACCTGTGAAAAACAAAACTAGGGAAATGATACCCAGTATAAACGATAAATTCGACGTCCTGCGTGACTCCGGAGGTGCGATTTTCACAAGATCCAGCACGTTCTCAACCATCTTTTCTCCGTCACGATGTTTGATTATAGGGCATTTTTGCTTTTTGGGAAAACCGGTGAGCAGTCCAGCTTCTGCAAACAGCGATTCTATATATGCGGCATATAGCTCGTTAACCTGGGATGCTAATCCGCGCAGCTCTGCTGTCAGACCCATTTGACCATAGCCACCAAGCACCACACTTCCCGCCAGATCAATCTGTCCTTCAAGATTGGGCATCACAGTAATAATAACCTTATCTTTATGCGGATAACTAGATATCACATATCTTTTAGTCGCAGGAAGCAGGATGTAATCTCTGAACGCACCAACAGCAGGTCTGCCTAAAACGAAGTCGTTATATGTTGTCTTATCCCAACATTGCTGCATGAACTCATACAATTCTTGCAGCGTTAAGGTCCGATTTATATTAATTACTTCACGCACTTTCATAGCACTACCTCCCAATTCAAGTTAATCCAAATAGCCCTCGTTTTTCAGCAGTGTGCGAAGATGCTCTGTGTAACGAAGCAGGGCTTCTTCTGCCGGTCCTTTTCTTTCCTTATGAATGGACATTGTTTTTTGAATTGACCAGACTCCGGTCAATGCGTTGCTTGTCACGAGGGAAGATATCAAGCTTTCCTCAAAGCCTTCCTGATTTTCAGTAACTGAAAGAATGATCTTGTCTTTTCTGTTGAATAATTCTCCGGCTGAATGAGGTACAACAAGTACAACGTGACGGGCAGTTGCAGGAAGAATGACAGCCTGACCCGCAGCTAATGATGTGGGCTTGCCAACCGTGAAGTTGTTGTAATGCAGAGTATCCCAGTGAATTTTCATAAACTCTACCAACTCATCAAGGGTGAAAGAGCGGTTAGGGTAAAGGTATTGTAATCCTTTCATAGTCATATCCATTCCTTTCGCGTTTTTGACACTCAAGGCACAAAACATTATAAAAACATGTTGGCTACCCTGAGCTTTTCTTATAGGTGTAACTCATAGTGTTTCGAGGTAAAAGCCTACCTTATTGGTGGGAAACCGCATATTGACCGCATCCTTAATTGTTTGTATATTCGTATATTTTTACATTATCATAGGTCACAGCCATTTTTTACAGATAAAACCAAAAAGGTTGTGCCAAATTCATGGCATATTATGTGTCATATATATTGAACCGGTTTGGCATGGCTGCTATAATAATCGAAAATTCTATGTGGAGGGTGGCATATGTTTGCAGAGCGGTTTGATGCGCTGATGAATATTGCGGAGGTTTCCAACAGCCTGCTGAGCAGAGCTGTCCATATAAACAGCTCACACATCGGAAGACTTCGCACCGGTGCGAGGCCGCTGCCGAAAAAGCACGAATATTTGGAGCCCATGTGCCGGTATCTTGCGGAACATATCAAAAAAGAGTACCAGTGCAGTGCACTGCAGAAGCTTACGGGCATCGGAGACACCGCATTTAACTCTGTGGAACACATGGCGCGATATCTGGAGCAATGGCTTCTGGAAACGGAGAATGATACCGCCGCCACAACCGGCAGACTGATTTCCGGCTTTTCGCGGGTTGTCTTTAGTCCAGCTGCTGCCCCGGGCAACTTAAGCGTTGAGGAAGCACCGCGGAAATATGCCCGACATCTTTACGGAAATGCCGGTAAGCGCAAGGCGGTGGAGCAATTCTTTCTGATGATATTGCAAGAGAAAAAACCACAGACGCTGCTGTTGTTTTCCGACGAAAGCATGGCCTGGCTTTATGAGGATCCGGCCTTTTCTGCTCGATGGATGGAACTGTTCAAGCAGGTCATTCTGAAAGGCAACCGGGTTCGGATTATCCATACCGTGTCGCGGGATTTCAACGAACTTATGGAAGCCGTCACAAAGTGGATCCCCATCTATATGACGGGCATGATTGAGCCATACTACTATCCGCGGCTGCGGGATGGTGTCTTTCAACGGACGATGTTCATTGCTCCGGATACAGCGGCTGTCATTTCCTCATCCGTACATCAGGACACGGAAGGGATGCTCCACATCTTCCTGACGGATAGAACGGCGGTCAGTGCACTTGTAACGGAATACGAGCGTTACCTCACGCTTTGCCGCCCTCTCATGCGCATTTTTACGGGGCAGGAGACGGAGCGATTTCACAGAGATTTTTTCGGTCTTGCCTATGTTGAGGGAAGCGTTCGCCTGCGCTGTGCCATGCCGCCGCTGTTTACCATGCCGGAGGCACTTGTCCGTGAATTGACGACGCAGACCGGAAGTGGGGAGCTGTTTCAACTGTGGGAGCGGATCCTTGCCTTATTCTGCAGGAATATACAAAAGCAGCGTATTACACTGACGCTGTTGGATCTGGAGCTTGCTCTGCTGACGCCCTCTCGTCTAAAGCTGCCTCTGGCAGAAGCGTTTTCTATCCACGACTTTACCTATACGCGAGAGCAGTATCTGGCACACTGGGAATGGCTGAAATTGCTGGAAAGGCAGTATGAGAATCTGACTGTCACTCTCAGCAGTGAACCGGACTTCCATACACTGCTATATGTGAAGGATGATGCCGGAGTTGTGATGGCAAAAGCTGACATGCCCTTGGCGGCGTTTATAACCAGCGAAAGAAATATGGTTAATGCCTTTTGGGATTATCTGAACGGGTAAATTTACCTCGGAAAAAACTCATTGATTTATGGTCAGATGCTCCAAAAGGTTTGATAACGGTACATCAAAATATCTTTATGGGATGCGGTGAATCCTATAATTCGCAAATGGCAAGAAAATAAAGATAACATTTCCGGGGCAATGAAGGTCTGCTACATTGCCCCATTCATTTTAATCGCCGTTCGTTCTCACTCAAAATATTTTCTGACTGAATTGTACGCATGCTCCACCCTCCTCCTAATATATAAAGTGTAGTGGTCAGTAACCTCACATCCAGCGAGGAACTGCTCATCTCATTATTAAAGCTGTTAAAATGTAGTGGCATGGTTTTGGCGTAGTCCTCCTTGGACTTTTATGTCCGTCGGAAAGCCTGCCGTCCGGTCACTCATTTGCAGCTGTTTGGTTTATGTAGGTTGAACCGCTCTATACTTGCGTGTTCGTTTGATGCCCAGGAGATTAAATAAGCAATGAGAAAGCCCGGTACCATTGCAAATTTATTCTTTAGGAGGCATAACTATGTTAAACGCTGTAGGTATTGATGTTAGTAAGGGTAAGAGCACAATCGCGGTTCTTCGCCCGGCAGGGGAAATTGTACGTAAGCCCTTTGATGTAAGGCACACTCCAAAGGAGCTTTCTATCTTGTCCTCGTATATCCAACACCTTGAAGGCGATACTCGCATTGTCATGGAATGTACCGGTCATTATCACGAACCGATTCTTAAAGTTCTTTCTGATTCAGGTTTCTTCGTTTCTGCTGTAAATCCTCATCTCATTAAAGAGTATGACGGCGATAATTCTCTTAGAAAGGTCAAGTCTGATTCTGCCGATGCAAAGAAGGTTGCAGGATATACACTTGACAAGTGGCACCTTCTTCGTCAATATTCAGCTATGGATAATACACGCACGCAACTAAAAACTCTAAATACTCAGTTCCAGTTTCTTATGCGACAAAAGACAGCTCTTAAGAACAATCTCATTTCATTACTTGATTTAACTTATCCCGGTGTTAATGCATTCTTCGACAGTCCTGTTCGCAAGAATGGTTCGCAGAAATGGCTTGACTATGCCTATTCTTTTTGGCATGCAGATTGTGTAAGAACCATCGGTCTGAAAACTTTTACCGAGCGCTACAAGAAGTTTTGTAAAAGGCAGGGCTACATCTTTCAGCCTGATAAGCCAAAGAGTCTATTTGAATCTTCCAAAGAACTCATTGCCGTTGTTCCCAAAGACCATATTTACAAAGATATGGTTCTCTCCGCTATTGTACAGGTTAATCTCATTTCCGCACAGATTGAATCCATGCGTCTAAAAATGGATGAATTAGCTTCTACTCTGCCTGAATATGAAGTAGTTATGAACATGTTTGGAGTATGTCATACCTTCGGTCCTCAGCTTATGGCTGAAATCGGAGATATTTCACGCTTTAACCATCGCTCAGCTTTAACTGCCTTTGCAGGTGTTGATCCCGGAGTCAACCAGTCCGGCAAGATGAAAATTGACAGTAACCGTGCTTCCAAGCGTGGTGCTCCAAGACTCAGAAAAACTCTTTTTCAAATCATGCAGACATTGATGCAGAATGCTCCTGCTGATAATCGTGTCTATCTTTTTATGATGAAGAAGAAAGCAGAGGGCAAGCCTTATCATGTCTATATGACTGCCGGTGCAAACAAGTTTCTTCGCATTTACTATGGAACTGTTAAGGCTCATTTAGCTTCTCAATCTCAAACCGAATAGAACACCTCCTCTTCTGTTTTTTAGCCGGCGATTAACGGTGGCTCTTTTATTGTGCTTATTTTTACAAAAAAACATTTTTATTTTCCTTTCAAAAAGTGCTTGACTTTTTATTAGTAGGCTCCTAATAATCCAATAGATTTTTCATCTATAGTTATAGAGCAAGCACTTCTCAAATTCCTATTAATCAATACGAATATAACCTCTAAAATGTTCTTATACTATATTATAAATTCTTAGTTGTCTATCAACACTATTGATTAATTTTCACCACCATAAATCGAATCCCAACTTTTTCAAGGCAGCTATTTGTTTTCTTTGATGTTCCGGAGTACCACCTAAAGCTAACCCATAAATTTCACTCTGTGGCCAATTTTCATAGTTTCTATCAAGAAAATTTTCTTGGCATATTTCTCCATAAATAGGCTCGAATATACCATAAGTGTCTTGTGTTAAAAGTCTTGCATAATAAACATTTTCTTTTCCATTTATTTTATAAATTGCCCTTAACTCAAACTCATATCTCGCCATTCTTCAAACTCCATAAATTCAAATTTGCCTACACCGCTTTAATCTTATCATTTATCAATTTACGAAATTCTTATTTTTACAATATTGTTCCTTCTGAAAGAATGTCTACATATTTTTTATATACATATTGTCTATATCTTTTTTTCTCTTCTACAAGCTCTAATATTTCCATATCCATTAAATTTTCTAAAATTTTATTGACAGTAGGCTTACTAACATGCACTAATTTTTTTATATCCTCTGCTTCTACAAAAGGATGCTTCAATAGATATTCATACACTAAAAGAAGATTTGAAATATTGCCGTTTGAAAACTTTCGAATTCTCTCTATATCTTTCTTTTTAAGCTCGCTAATCTTTTGAATAGAAGTGATTGCATCTTCAGATATTTCACAAATTCCGTCTATAAAAAATTTAATCCATTCTTCAAATTCCCCTTTGATACGAATGTTGTTAAGAAGTTCATAATATCTATTCCTGTTTTTCTTAAAAAAATAACTCAAATAAAGAACCGGGTATTCAATCAAGCCTTGCTCTCTTAGATATAGTATTATGAGGAGTCTTCCCATTCTTCCGTTACCATCTAAAAAAGGATGTATCGTTTCAAATTGATAGTGAATTAGAGCTATCTTTATTAAGTTTGAAATATTGCTATCTTCGTGTATATATTTTTCCAAATCACTTAAACAAATATCCATCTCATCAGGTGCAGGTGGAATAAAACTTGCATTTTTTAAAGTTGATCCTGTGTGTCCAATCCAATTTTGTGATTTTCTAAATTCACCCGGCATTTTTTCTTCTCCTCTAACATTAGACAGGAGAACAGAGTGAATTTCTTTAATCAATCGCATACATAACGGCAATTCATTGAGTCTTTTAAATGCATAATGAGTTGCTTTGATATAGTTTACAATTTCTTCAGTATCTTTTATCTTTTCATTTCTCTTATCTTTTTGTAGCACATCAACAAGAGAAGCTTGTGTACCCTCTATTTGAGAACTTATAACTGCCTCTTTTTGAACATACATAGATACAAAAAGATCAATATCCGGTAGTGTTATTGCCATACCGTCTAATCTTCCCAATAATAAATATGCTTTATTGATTAAAGCATTTATTTCACTATCAAGACTTAATTTTATATCTTGCAAATTATGTGGAACAAAGCATTCGTAATCACTTTGCATTTTCTTTAATTGTCCTGCTCTATTATTTTCCAATCTCAAAATATCCCCCCTAAGTCTAATCTATTTTACTTAGAATAAGCATAGCCGTTTTAAGTAAAATTTTCAAGCGCATCTTTTACTTATATTATATAGAAGGGGATCTGAATAAAATCTCTTTTACTAAAAAAGTGATTGGATTTCTAGCTTTTCTAATCGCATTAACTGTTTTTGTTTTATTAAGTGGTGGAATGCATGTCTCTCTCATCTTTTGATATAATTTTGTGTATTCATTCATAACTGACACCTGCTTAGCTATCTTGCAGGTTCCTTTCTTTTTGTCAAAGTAATTTCACCTCAATATTTGCAGCATCAAAAATTTCTTTTACTTCATCAAGATTGCTGCTCATAACAGTTGCTTTCTTAAGATTTGGAAATTGCTGTAGCTCTGTCAAAGTTATTTCATTTAAGTCAAAAGTTTCATCTTCCCCATCCCACTGCGGAATAATATTCATATACACATCATTACCACCGTCCATATAGATTGTTTCTACATAGGGTGCAAATTTCTTTGGAATTTCCAATTCCTTAAAGAAGCTCATTGCAGGTTCAATGATGATGTCACTGTCTGTATCAATCTCTTCTTTATATCGGTCGGCAAAATCATAAATATCAAATTCCGAATTTAGTAACTTTAGATCATACATCAACACTTGAATAATGGCCAGCTTGAAATTCAAATTATCAAAATGAAGAATATCTTCTACATTTTTTTCACTAAGAGTCTTCAAATGTGGCTCTTTTGTATCATCATTTTTCATACTTATCACAATCTTAGTCGCCTCGGATTTAAGGAATTTGTTCTTGTATATAGAAGCAACAATTAAAGGTATTATTAAAACAGGTAAGCACACAAGTGTTCCCGCAAAAGCGACGCCTTGATAGTGATTTTTTGTGTGACTGCCTCCTATAGAAATATTATTGAGAAAATCCGCTGTCCGGCTAAGAATGTTACCTCCACCTAACATCAATAACAACACGAGCTCTAAAGCCAATAATCCAAAAATGATAATCATCATTTTCTTTGCTGCTTTCTTACATATTTCCATTTTTATTTCCATACTGATTAGCTCGGCATCGGGTATATTGGAAAACCATTTTTTTATTCGTTCTTCTTTTGTCATAATTCCTCATCTTTCATAACTTCAGATTATTCAACATATTTATCTCAATTTGCGAAACTTATTTTACGTTATCATAAAGTAGTCAAAGTAATTGCTTATTGTAAACTGAGATGTCTTTATATTTTTCTCTGACATAAAAGTATCAGCCAGTTTTGTCTGGTTAGATAACGAGTCAATAGATGAAGATACGATATCTAACAAATCATCCATTATAGATGTATCTTTAAGAATTTTACTACGCTCTACTACATCTTTTATGTAAGTGCTCGTAAAAATATTCTTCAAATACTCCCTCTTCTTGTCATGACTTTTAAGTTGCACAAATATTGGCATTCCACCATATAGACAGTATTCATCAAAGGCTTTTCCTTATCATCATAGCAGTATTCAAGGCCTGCTTTCAGTTTCTCGAGTTCTGTCACCTTCTTGTGTTCCTTTATTATAAGTATTTCCCAAAGAATTCCATCAGCTTAGCCGCTTCCTGTTCCACGAACTCCGGCACGAAGTAGGTCGGAATATGACGGGCGCCTTCCACGATGAACAGTTCCTTATTCTCTGTTCCCGTTGCGAGTTCGAAGCAGTCCTTTGTCATATAGAGCGTGTCAGCCTCGCTGCCTGCCATCATCAGAAGCGGAACAGTGATCAGATCCATGTTCTGTCTTGCATCGAAATCCACAAGGTCAAGCAGGTTCTTGATCGGAGCCTGACCGCCGCTGTTGGGATGAGCATAATCTCTGCCATAGTAATACATGCCATCCTTATAAAGACCGTCAGGCAGAGAATCAATGTACTCCTGTGTAATCTGCCCACGAGGTGCAGGATAGACTACTTTGCCTGTCCTTGCTTCTTCGGTTCTTGCGTCAGCGGCTTCCTTCAGCCTTTGCTGGATGGTATCGGCCTGCGAGTTGCCGAGACCGAAGAGACGGACAATTCCTGTGTTGAATGCTGAAAGCGTAGCTACAGCCTTTACCCTCTTCTCAAGCTGAGCGGCCTTGAGTGTATATCCGCCGCCTCCGCAGATGCCGAACAGGCCAATGCGTTCAATATCGACACCGGGGTAGTTCATGAGATAATCCACCATCGCATGGATGTCCTCCCCACGGTTTGTAGGAATATCTGTATTCCTCGGCTCACCCTCACTTGCTCCCTGATATGCAGCATCGCAGGCAATGGCGATATAGCCATTCTCTGCAAGTTTCTGCGCAAACAAACCGGAAACCTGCTCCTTCACGCCGCCGTTCGGGTGAGCAATGGTTACCGCCGGATATTTATTATCTGACTTTTCATCATACCCTGCCGGTGTATAAACATTTGCAGCTACCTTAACACCGTTTACAAGATAATTCACGGGATGAATATTTACTGCGCCTTCAATATTTTCTGTGATCGCTCCGTCATAGACGAGTCCCTATTTATTGTCTTCTGCCTTTGCCATTGTTATTTTCCTCCTATGTCTTATTTAAAAACTGTACTCTGTCAGCCATGCAACAGCCTTCTCAACCGTCTCGGCAATATCCTTGCCATCTGCAGTAACGACAACAGATTGTTTATCCAGACCATATACAATATTATTCTTTCGCGGCGCTATCAGATTTGTTCAACAATCTCGCCCACAAACACCCAATGAGGCTGCCATTCGCCGTTCTCATCCACTGGATATACCTTAGAATTGGTCTTGTAGTATTCCCGCACATCGGGAGCGATATCTTCCTTCGCCAGCTGATGCTGATAGATCTTACGGCACAGGAAGGTCATACTTGCCTCCTGATAACCTACGCTGTCTCCAACAGGAACAGGCGTAAGACCGGAAGCCTCCACTTTGTTCCCGTCACGGCCGGATCGTGAACCCAGTATTCCCAGTGCCCTTTTGCAGGTGGGCGGAAAGAAACTGACCGTAAATATTTCACTGGCAGTCAATATCTCACGGGTATAACGAGTCGGATATAGATATACGGTAATGACTGATCCGTTCTTGCCCGGTCTGGTCCAAAGAGTCCCCATGTTACCCCAGTTGACGGTGCAGGAGTTAAAATGCTCCATATTGCCTGCGGTTACAACCGCCCACTGCTTTTCAAACAGTTCAAAAATCTTGTAGTCCTTTTCTTCAAATGAACTCATATCCCTGATTCCTCCGTCTATTCTCTTGTGAACTTCTTGTCCTCTTCGTTTTCTTCAATACTGACATACCTCTCTACCGTCATATGCAAATCGTATTTGTCTCTTAGCTCAGAAATCGTTTGCATCATCGGTGACGCATGGTGTGCGTCAAGTGCTGTCTGATCTTTCCATGAGTCGGTGAGCAGTATCGTCTCCGGATCGTCGAAAGAGATGTAATATTCGTAGCGGAGATTCCCCGCTTCCGCACGGATTGCTGTGACTGTTCCGCTGGAAACCATTTCTTCTGCAAACTTCCGGGCAGACCCGTCTTTTCCAGTATATCTTAAATGAACTGTGATCGCCATCTGGTTTTCTCCTGTCTCACACTTTCACGTTCTTAGGATGGCAGCATTTGAAGTATGATACCTCTATATGCATGAACTTGGATTTGTAGAAACTAAAGTTTACAAACACTAATATTCTTTTTTATCGCTCCAATTTGCTTTCTTTATCATAAGCAAAACATATCTTATTTCCTATTTCTGAATATGTTTTTTATGGTCAAGCCACACTACAAGCAACAAAAGTGCACAAGAAGCAACAAAACCAAGCATCCACCAGCCTGTATATTGAAAACTCTCCTTAATCATAAAAACTAATTCAGAAAAACTAGTGCCTTTATAAAGAAAAGAAAGAAATATTAAACCTTGAATTTACAATCTAAGTGCAACAAATGAATAATGACTCATTACTTCTGGTAAAATGGTGTTTGCTAAGACATCCAAATATCAGGAGGCATAATGAGTCATTACAAACATATTACACCAGAGGAGCGTGAAAAGATACTACTTCTCCATTCACAGAATTGCACAATTACATATATTGCTAACAGCATTGGCAGAGATAAGTCAACAATCTCTCGTGAGTTATCTCGTAATACTGTGGATAGTAAGTATTCTGCCATATCTGCTCAAGCTGCATACGAAGTTCGCAGAAAGAATTGTCGTCCGAAGCATAAACTCTCGAATCCAACGATTTTTAAATATGTTCAAGAAAAGTTTCTTGAACATCAATGGTCACCGGAACAGATTTCAGAGAGACTAAAACTGGAACATGCGAGTTTCAGCATTAGTTATTCAACCATTTATAGAGCTATCTATGCAAGAATGTTTGACACAAAAGCCGAACGCAAATCGAAGGGGAATCGAGGTGCGATACGGAAACTTAGACATAGAGGGAAAACTCGTCATACTAAAGAACACACTGAAAAACGTGGCAAAATAGTTATTAGCAACAATCTCTCAGAGCGACCTGCCGAGGCAGAGAGTCGTTCACGTATTGGGGATTG
>NZ_ALNL01000021.1:0-3139 GCF_000293155.1 Mogibacterium sp. CM50
TCCGACCTTTTGGATTTGGAAACGGGAATGATCGTAAACCTGCATATCAAAAGCATCGATCAGGCGGAGGCAATTAAGACGATTAAAAGAAAAATCACCGACCTTGACAAGATGAAAATTGACGAGCAGAAAAAAGCCGTCAGAAGCGGCTATGACATGGATATTATCCCGTCCGACCTTGCCACCTACGGAGGCGAAGCGAAAAATCTGTTGCAGGATTTACAGAGCAGAAACGAAAGAATGTTTCTTGTTACCTTTTTAGTGGTGAATATGGCGAATAGTAAAAGAAAGCTGGATAACGATGTGTTCGCCGCCGCAGGAATCGCACAGAAATATAACTGTGCCTTAACCCGTCTTGACTTTCAGCAGGAGGAAGGCCTGATGTCAAGTATTCCGCTTGGAAGAAATGAAATTGAAATCCAAAGAGGACTTACCACTTCAAGCACCGCCGTATTCATTCCATTTATCACGCAGGAGCTTTTTCAGGGCGGCGAAGCCCTTTACTACGGACTTAACGCTCTTTCAAACAACATGATTTTATGCGACAGAAAGCAGCTTAAAAACCCCAACGGTCTGATACTCGGAACGCCCGGCTCCGGTAAATCCTTTGCGGCAAAGCGTGAAATTACAAACGCCTTTTTAATTACGGACGATGACATCTATATATCCGATCCCGAAGCCGAGTATGCCCCTTTGGTAAACAGCCTTTTAGGACAGGTCATCCGCATTTCTCCAACAAGTAAAGAATATATCAACCCGATGGATATAAACTTAAATTACAGCGAGGATGATAACCCCCTTGCCCTAAAATCGGACTTTATCCTTTCCCTTTGTGAGCTTGTAGTCGGAGGAAAGGAAGGACTTGCACCTGTGGAAAAAACGGTCATCGACCGTGCAGTAAGAACGGTTTACAGGGAGTTTCTTGCAGAACCCGTGCCTGAAAGGATGCCTATTTTAGGGGATCTTTATGAGGAGCTTTTAAGACAGCCGGAGCCGGAAGCTGCAAGAGTTGCGGCAGCCCTTGAGCTTTATGTAACAGGCTCTCTTAATGTGTTTAATCACAGAACCAATGTAGAGCTTAATAATCGCCTTGTCTGCTTTGATATAAAGAGCCTTGGAAAGCAGCTAAAAAAGCTTGGAATGTTAATCGTGCAGGATCAGATTTGGAACCGCGTAACCATAAACAGAGCAAAAAAGAAAGCAACCCGCTACTACATGGACGAATTTCATCTTCTGCTCCGTGAGGAACAGACCGCAGCATACAGCGTTGAAATCTGGAAGCGTTTCAGGAAGTGGTCGGGTATTCCCACAGGGATTACTCAAAATGTAAAGGATCTTTTATCCAGCAGAGAAGTGGAAAATATCTTTGAAAACAGCGACTTTGTCTTGATGCTTAATCAGGCGGTAAGCGACAGAAATATCCTTGCAAAGCAGCTTAATATTTCTCCACAGCAGATGAAATATGTAACCCATACGGAATCCGGCGAAGGACTTCTCTTTTACGGAAATGTGATCCTGCCATTTGTAGATCACTTCCCGAAAGATACAAAGCTCTACAAGGTCATGACGACAAAGCCGGAGGAAGTGAGCAGCGAATGAAGAAACTGACGCATTTCAGCCTGTTTACCGGAATCGGAGGAATCGACTTTGCGGCGGAGGCCGCAGGCTTTTCTACTGTTTGTCAATGCGAATGGGCGGACTTTCCGACTGCCGTATTAAAAAAGCATTGGCCGGATGTTCCGCGTTTTCAGGATATTACCACAGTTACAAAGGAGGCATTTATTGAAAAAACAGGACAAGACAGCATTACCCTCATATCCGGAGGCTTCCCGTGTCAGCCCTTTTCCGCCATCGGAGCAAAGAAGGGCTTTACAGACCCCCGTTATCTCTGGCCGCAGATGTGCAGAGTTATTAGAGAACTTAAGCCCCGTTTCGTGCTTGGCGAAAATGTTGCTAACTTCATCAATATGGGGCTCAACAAAACGATCCTTGACTTGGAGAAAGCGGGATATGCCGTTTGGACATTCGTACTTCCTGCTTGCAGCGTCGGCGCGTGGCATGAACGCAAGCGAACTTTTATCGTGGGGGCAGATGTTTCCTACGCCCCTTGCTTCCGACACGGGAACGCGCCCAAAGGTGCCGCAGGTAGTCCTATCTCCTGCGGGCTCCTTTCGCAGAAAGAAGAAAACGGGGCACTGGTCGGCGAATCTTTCGGAGGCAATCTATTATCTGGAAAAGGATGCCGATCCCAATCTTCGCTTCAATCCGGAGTGGGCAGAGTGGCTGATGGGATTCCCGCGAGCATGGACGGAAATTTCCTCTGGATAACGGAGCCTACGGATATTCCGAGGCTTACAGAGGATAAAAAAGACAGGGTAAAACGCTTAAAGGCACTGGGCAATGCCGTCGTTCCCGCGCAGGTTTACCCGATACTTAAATACAT
This sequence comes from Mogibacterium sp. CM50, assembly GCF_000293155.1. Classification (NCBI taxonomy): domain Bacteria; kingdom Bacillati; phylum Bacillota; class Clostridia; order Peptostreptococcales; family Anaerovoracaceae; genus Mogibacterium; species Mogibacterium sp. CM50. The sequence goes on from NZ_ALNL01000021.1 coordinate 2,444, forward strand.
TGCAGATATTGAGCTTGGACGCTGCAAAAGCGCTTGCGTCTTTTCAGGAAAGGAAGGTGATGCACTTTGAAAGAACCGCTAAAGCCCCGTGATAAGTTCAGGCAGAAAATGAGCCGGGACGGACTTTTAAGAGAAAATATGACAACCGGAGAAACGGAAAATATATCAAAAAGGATTCAGGAAAATCCCGAAAATGATATTCCCCAAAATCCTATATCGGATAAGGAAATGCCGAAAAGAAAATCCTCAAGGCTTACCTTTACCGAGGAAGAAAGAAATATCCCGGAGCTTCAAAGGTATATCAAAAAATCCGATCAGGCGGCGGACCGTCTGGATAAGGCAAGGGATAAAATACCAAAGAAAAAGAGTCTTTCCTTTGAGCGGGAGTTTGATGAAAAAACAGGCAAAGGAAAAACGAGGCTTCACTTTGAAGAAAAGGAAAAGCCCATAGTCTCCGGTAAGTCTGCAAATCCTCTTTCTCCTGCCCTTAATAAAGCAGGCGCTTTTGTGCATAAGAAAATCCATGAAACGGAGCATGACAATGCAGGCGTTGAAGCAGCCCACAAAACCGAAAAAGCCGCAGAAATACTTGGAAGATTCAGCGTAAGAAAGGCAAGAGAAAATTACAGAAATCAGAGGCTAAAGCCCTACCGCAAGGCAAGGAAAGCGGAGAAAGCCGCAGAAAAAGCAAATGCA
>NZ_ALNL01000022.1:0-59728 GCF_000293155.1 Mogibacterium sp. CM50
GGTGTTCTCCTTTATCATATTCTTCCCATGTCGGGATATTTGATGTTTTCACTTCTTTACTTCTTCCCTGATCTTTATAAAACCAAGAAAGGATTGTCGCTTTATGGTCTTTATAGGTCTTTCCGGTGCTTTTGATATATGCTGATAGTCTTTCAATGTAATTATCAAGCTGTGAGTTCATTATGATTTGTAAATCGGATATATCTTCAGCAGCTAAAAATACATTTTGAAATGTTCCAAGTCCGTTTACACCAAAACTATATTCTCTCTTACTATACTTACTCTTATTATTCTCTATATAGTTACGGTCAACATTTTTAACCTCTTGAAGTTCATTTTCTTTACTTCTGAGGTCAACATCTTTTACTTCTGAAGTAAAGTTTTTTAACTTCTGAAAGTCATTTTCTTTTACCTGAAATACACTCATGAAATCTTTGACATATATGATATTCGGTTTACCAAGTCCAAGCCTTACTCTTTCAATCAGTCCTATCCCTTTTTTGCTGTCTAACTCATCTAATGTTTTTATGGCAGTAGGCTTTGAAATATTTCTTCTTTTCATAATTTCCTCTACTGTGAAATAGATAAATACTCTACCTTCCTTGTCTATCCAGTTATTCTTAAAGGACATTCCTGTTCGTTTCAAAAGCATAGAATAAAGGATAATTGCTTCAGCAGACAGTCCCTTAAATTCTTCTCCGTCTACCAATATTTCAGGTACTTTTAGAAAGTTAAATCTTTCTGCTTCTCTGTTATAGAAATAGTCAAAGTCCATCGCTTTACCTCCTTTCCTTAAAATTTTGCAAAGAAAAAGACGATAGTTTTCTTCTATCGCCTTTGGTAACCATTTTTATGAAATTTTTTATATTGATTTTATTGCTTCATTGATACCTTTAAGAAATGCTATAACTGTTGCTCCAACCATTGGTATTCCATATGGACTAACTAAGAATCCAATAATCAATGCTTCAATACCTAGTGATACATCTTTCTGCATAAACGAGCCTATTGCAGCAACTATACACATCAGCATTAAGAAATACAGAATAGTTGTTCCTATGCCAAGTATAAATGTCAGAAATGCTGTGAGGATACTCAGCAGCAAGCTGATTGGAAACAAGATTATTTTTACTATCCACCTAATCATTTCTTATTCCTCACTTCCCAATTCATTCCTTGTGTCTCCACACACCATATCAATGCAAACATTCACATCTATATAATTTTTTAGGACTTTTTTTCGTCCACCTTCGCCATCTTCTACAAATACATAATGCTTGTAAAACTGCTTAAAATGCAGGATTTTCACGATTTCACTCTTTGTATCAACGCTATGCACTCCACATGCATCGTCGCCACAAACATATCCACCGGTGTTGCCTCTATGAACTCGTATCCCAGCTCGCCCAGCACTTTCACATCTCTTGCCAGCGTACCCGGATCGCAGGACACGTACACTATCTTGTCCACATCACAGCTTGCGGCTGCTCGGAGAAGTGCCTCATCGCATCCCGCGCGCGGTGGATCAAGGATGGCGATTTTTAGAGCAGTTTCGTCGATATAGTCTACGAAAAGTTTATCTTCCTTGTCGAGAAGTCTCGGCATCATCTGTTCTGCACGGCCTGCGTAGTAGCGCGCATTTACAATACCGTTGATTACGGCATTGCGGTTTGCGTCGATAACTGCGTTTTTTACAGATTCTATTCCGATAATCATGCCAGCCTCAGATGCCATGCTGAGGCCGATAGTTCCGATGCCGCAGTAGAGGTCAAAGACTGTTTCACCGCCCTTGAGACAGGCATATTCCCTGACCTTGGCATAGAGCTTGATCATCTGCTTAGTGTTGACCTGATAAAATGCAGGTGCGGAAATCTCGAACTTCATGCCGCCGCCAGTTATGTCGGTGACAGTGTTTGAGCCAGCCACAACCTCATAAGCAGTCGCGGTTTCACGGATGTCCTTTGCCTTGTTTACCTCGACAACTACACTCTGCAGGAAGTACGGCTCCTCATCGGTCGAGACCGCATCGATTGCATCGCTGATAGTGTAGATGACCTTTTCGGCATTTGGCAGCTGCTTGGATGTGCCTGTAAATATTAACATCATCTCGCCCGTGCCCTCGCATACCTTGATGGTAAAGCCTCTTAGAAATCCGTTACCGTGTCTCGCATCGTACACGGAAATCAGTTTGCCTCTTAAGAGTTTGCGGATTGCATTGGCTGCCGCCATTGTTGCGCGCTTCTGGAGGAGACAGTCTGTGCAATCGACTATTTTGTTGCTACCGCGCTTGTTGAAGCCGACGAGCGGGCCGGAGCTCATCATTGCTACCGCGAATTCGGCTTTGTTGCGGTATCTGAACATGGGTTCGTGGACGGCGCTTTCGAAGCTGGTCCCGCTCTTGGCTCCCATCGCATCGGCGGCGCCCGCGATATTTGACTCCGAGTCCTGATTTTCTGATTTAAAGCCTTGATTTTCCAGCTCCGAGCCCTGATCTGTCGTTCCTATATCCGAACCCCGAATATTTGATTCCGAGCTCCTGCTTGTAATTTCTGTATCTGCAGCTTCAGCTTCGCTATTTGATTCCACATTCCGGAATTCAGAATCCGCATACGCCGATTCTGGTGTCAGCTCCGAATTACGGCTGCTTAATGCCGACTTCCGGCGCTCAAGCACCGCATTTGCGCCCGCAATATTTGATTCTGAATCCGCATATGCCCCTATTACATCCCTGACTGTCGGATTCTCAAGGGCGCCTATACGCTCGAGCTTCGTGATTATATTTCTGCGTTTAATTCTGAGCTGCTCTTCATAGGTAAGCTCGAGCATAGAGCAGCCGCCGCACTCCTTGTAGTATGGACACGGCGGCTGCACTCTGGCAGCGGAAGGCTCAAGAAGCTCCACCGTTTCAGCTATAGCGTAGCGCTTCTTGAGCCCGGTGATGCGGGCGCTCACCTTATCGCCCGGAACAGCGCCCATCACAAAGACAGCAAGGCCCGACAGCCTGCCCAGACCCTTGCCATCATCAGTCATATCAGTAATTTCGAGCTCTACTATCTGCCCTTCGGAAACTGCTGCAGCAGTCCTATGAATGTTGTCACTCATCAGTACCTCTACGATATTGGTTATATCAATCCGTCTGCGCGTCATACCCTTTTCATGTCCTGCATTAATATCAGATACATTCCTTCAAAACCGCAAGCAGCTCTTCATCCGTGAACTTCTTCACGCAGCCGTCTGTACGGATAGTGGATTTTGCAATCGCCTCAAGGTCAATATCCGCAATTCCCATCTCCGTGAGTGTAGTCGGCAAGCCGATCTCTTTGATGAAATCAGATAAGGCCGTGATAAAGCTCTCTGCAAGCTCCGCTTCGCTCTTTCCGTCAGGGGACACGCCCCAAACCTCTGCTGCCAGCCTTGCGAATTGTCTGTTTGCCTCCGGAATCATGTGGCGGTACAGCATGGGATGCAGCACGGCAAGCCCCCGTCCGTGGTTGCAGTCGGTATACGCTCCCAGCTGATGCTCCAGCATGTGGCACTGGAAATCCGTAACCTTGCCGAGCTTCAGAATTCCGTTTTCCGCCATCGCCGCCGCCCAAACCAATTCGCTCCTTGGCTGCCTGTCAGCCGGATTGATAAGCATTGCTCGGATATTGCGTATGATATTTCTCTGAGTCGCCTCGTTGATCTCGTCCGAATAATTCACTTCACGAGGAGAACCCATATATGTCTCCATGCTGTGTGAGAGAGAATCGAATGCGCCGGAGATCACCTGGTTCATAGGCATGGTCATCGTATATTCCGGATCAAGAATCGCAAAATCATAGAACGCTCCCATGACACCGTTCTTCAAGTTCTTTTCTTCATGTGTAATGACCGCGCCGCAGTTCATCTCCGCACCCGTCCCAAAGGCTGTCACAACAGCCCCCATAGGGATAAACGTCATCGGAAAGCGATGTTCGTCAAATTCCATCTTCCAGATATCGGTATCCGACTTTGCCTGTGCAGAAACAATCTTGCAGCAATCAATAACGCTGCCGCCTCCCACAGCAAGGATAAAACCAACATTCTTTTCTTTTGCCAGTCTCGCACCTTCCTGGACTTTGACATAGGTGGGATTGGACATGATGCCTGTGAATTCCGCGATCTCTTTTCCGGCTTCCTTCAAAATACCGACCAGTTCGTCATAAATGCCGTTTTTCTTAATGGAACCGCCGCCGTAAGCAAGCATGACGGTCTTTCCTGTTTTTGCCAGCTCGGCGGGCAGATGCTTCGTTGCCGCCTTTTCGCCAAAATAAACCTTTGTAGGATAGCTGTAAGTAAATGAATTCATCTTTCCTCCTTTATCCCAGCTTTTCATACTGTACGTCATCTACTGCCTCGCACCATTCCGTTGAGCCGTTTTCTGAAGGCACTTCAACAGCCAGATGCCGGAACCAGGAATCCTTCCTTGCCCCGTGCCAATGCTTTACGCCTTCCGGAATATTAACCACATCACCCGGATTCAGTTCTACAGGATCTTTCCCCCATTCCTGGTACCAGTCCTGTCCATAAACGCATAACAGCATCTGCCCTCCGCCTTTTTCCGCATGATGAATATGCCAGTTGTTCCGGCACCCGGGCTCAAATGTTACATTGAAAATCGGAACCTGCGAAGAACTGACCGGAGCCAGAAAGCTCCGACCGCTGAAATATTCCGCAAATGCCGCATTTGGTTTTCCAATCGGGAAAATGGAAAGTTGGGAAGGAATACCTTCCTCTGTTTCATTACCATATACCTCCTCAATAATCGGGAAGGTACTCCACGCCTTCGGCCATCCGCAGTAGAATGCAAGCTGCATCACAATCTCGACGACTTCACTCTTGGTGATCCCATCTTCCTTCCCGAGCACAAGATGCGATTTAAGCTGCGGATACAGCCCCGCGGAAAACAGTGCCGCAATGGTGATCATGCTGCGGTCTCTCGCGCTAAGCTCTTCCTCTCTGGACCACACTTCTCCGAAAAGAACATCATCGTTCAATTCCGCGAACTTGGGAGCGAGTGTCCCGAGTCTCTCTCTACCTGCTGTCTGTTTCTTAGCCATTTCTTTATCTTCCTCCTGACAAGGCTCAGTCTTTTGACTGAGCGGCTTTCATAATTTCCTTTCCTGCGTTCCATGCCTGTCCGACTTTTTCGGTCGCCACATAGTAGCCGGACTGGAACTGATCGAAGATCAGAGCGTTCAACTTCATAGGATCAATCTTGCCCTTTTCTCCGATCACTTTCTCATCAGCGCTGACATTGACGATTGTTCCGACTACCGCATGAAGATTTTCGGTATTGACAATTTCTGCAAGCTCACATTCAAGTGCAACGGGGAACTCCGTGATGATCGGTGCGTTCACATGTGCGCTCTTTTCCGCATGATATCCGGATTTTGCAAACTTATCCGGCATCTTGTTGCCTGTGGCAATGCCGTAGTAATCCGCCGCGTCCATGTGCTCTCTGTCCGCAAGGCTGACGGTGAACGCTTCTGTCTTACTGATCGCCTTGGTTGTAGCGTGATCTTTATTGATAAAGAGAGCAATCTTGTCCATGCCGCAGATCATACCCCATGCGGCGTTCATTACCTGCACGGTGCCGTTTTCATCATATGCCGTTACCATCAGAACCGGCATCGGGAATACTGCAGGCTGTTTTCCTAAATCTTTTCTCATTTTAAGTTTACCTCCGTATTTTTCTTTTCATTTTCAGCAGCTTTACGGTATAGTACACACCGCAAGCGAATATCACCATGATCGCCGGATAATCGGCAAAGCAGAGTATATCCGGAGAGTATATCCGGCTCACTGTAATCTGGGAATGCGAATATCTTACCTGTCTCACAGCCTCATACCCTTGCTCCATCAATGAAGATTCAGCACGAACTTCACAAATTCCGGATCATCGTGGTTGACGATCTCGCTGTGTTCCAGATCTTTCGCAGCGACTTTTGCCATCTCTTCGTCGGTCAGTGCAAAGTCACAGATATCAATGTTCTGCTCCATGCGCTCCACATGAACGGACTTCGGAATGATTGATACGCCGCGCTGTACATTCCAGCGAAGTGCGACTTGTGCCGCACTCTTGCCGTACTTATCTCCGATTTCCGTAAACTCCGAATCGGTGAAGATACCGTGCTTACCCTCTGCCAGAGGCCCCCATGCCTGCGGAACTACACCATAAGCCTTCATATTCTCCAGAGCTGCTTCCTGTGCAAAGAACGGATGAAGCTCTACCTTATTGACGGCGGGAGTCACCTCTACCGTCTCGCAGAGATTCGCGAGAATCGCCGGATAGAAATTCGCCACGCCGATTGCCATGGTCAGCCCTTCTCTGTAAGCCCGGGTTATACCCCTGTAAGCCGCGAAATAATCGCCCATCGGCTGGTGCAGAAGGATCAGGGCTACATAATCCATCGCCAATCTGCCGAGGGAGGTCTTTACCGCCTCATAGGCCGCATCCTCGCTCGTCATGTCGCTCACTCACACCTGGGTGGTGATGAAAAGCTCTTCACGGGTTGTCAGTCGATCCGCTATCGCACGTGCAACCCCCTTACCGACAACCTCCTCATTCGCATAGGCTGCCGCTGTATCCAGCAGCCGATATCCGCTCTTGATGGCGTTGTAAACGACCTCTTCGCACTGTGCGGTATCCGAGATCTGAAATACGCCGAAGCCCTCCAACGGCATTTTTGCTCCTGTATTCAGTGTTATATATGTCATTTTACTATCCTTCATTTCTATCAATTCAGGCTTTTTAGCCAGTTTTCTACTGCCTTCTCGGGATTGTTCTCCGCGTCTCGCATTGCGACGGGCAGACCTTCGAGCACCCTTGCCCCCGGTGCCAGTTCACGGATCGTCTTGTAAGTCCCGCCATCCTTTGAACCCATGTGAGTGTTAAAAGGTATGATTGTCTTTCCGCTGAAGTCATACTGCTCGAACAGCGTATAAATGATCATCGGGAAGGTATACCACCACATAGAATATCCTAGATAGATGCGATCGTAGGCCGTGATATCGATCCTGTTTTTGATCGCCGGGCGCTGATCCTCATCGTGTTCCTTTTTTGCGAGCCTGGTCAGTGCATTGTAATGATCACGATTGCTGTCATAAGGAATGACAGGTTCGATCTCTCTTATATCCGCTCCGGTCTGCTTCGCAATTTCCTCCGCAACGATCTTGGATGTTCCGTACACGGAGAAGTACAGCACCAGTTCTTTTGCCATTTTGGTCTCCTTTCAAATCGCATTATGCGTGACATTTTTAGTTTGCTTTCTTCTGATGCCCTCATTATATGCGGAAAGAGCGCTGGATGCCAACCGGGAGATGATCAATCGGGTAGTCATGTTCGACAGGTCCTTAAGAACCGTGAATCTGGGCTCCTGCGCACCTTTTCCGATCAGTGAGATCATGCCCTTGCTGCAAGAACGGCTTCCCGGGAAAACCCTGTCTGCAGAATTGCAGGACAGCGATGAAAAGCTGATCCGCGGGCTGAAGAACCAAATGTACCAGATTATCATTATCCATGAAGATCCGGACGATAAAACGCTGTACTGTCAGCGTTATATGGAAGAAAAGCTGTATATCACAGTATCGGAGGACCATCCCCTGGCAAAGAAAAAGAGCATTTCTTTTGATGATCTGAAAGGACTCCGTATTCCGATGACTGCCGGCATCGGCTTCTGGATGGATATCACGCTCGGACATCTTGCTGCTTCAGACCTGCTAATACAAAGCAGCATGGATGCACTGATGGAGCTGATCGATGCGTCCAACCTTCCGTTCTTCAACTCCGACCGGATGCTTAAAATCGGATATGAGATACCCGGAAGAATCTCCATCCCGATCACGGATCCGTATGCTCATGCCACCTACTGGATTGCCTGCTCGTCATCGGAACAGAAAGCTTATCGACCTTTGTTTAATGCGTTAAGAGGAAATCTAATCAGAGGCAAATGATAAAAACGGCAGCTCCCGCTTCGCATCGCTTAGCCGGTTGAGCTGCCTACTGTTTCCTATTCAATATAATTACCGATCTCTACAGCGGGGAAACGCGTCCTTGCGTTTCTACCTTGCAGCCTCTGCAGTCCGCTCACACACTGCAAACAGAACGATTTTACTATTTATCCAGACTCTCCGCTATCTCCTTGAGCTTGGCGAAGCGTTTGCTTACGCCCGGTTTCTTGATCGGAGGTCTGAGCGCTTCCCCTATATCGGTTAGACTTGCTCCGGGCAGCTCCAGTCTGAGCTGTGCCGTCTCGCGTAGCACCGGATCGAGGTTATCCAACCCCAGCTTCGCATCTATCAGTTCAATATATTTGATCTGCTGCTCGGCCGCCGATAAGGTCCTGTCCACATTGGCATTGTCGCAATTTGAAATGCGATTGACCTCGCGCCTGAGACCTCTGCCAATCCTGATATTCTCAAACTCCAGCATCGCCTCGTTGGCACCCATGATTCCGAGCATATCACTGATATACTCGGCTCGCTTCATGTATACGACGTGCTCTTCTCCGCGTTCAATCAGACCTGCGGAGAGATCTACAAAGCTGCCTATGAGCCTCTTCAGATCCTGTGCCACCTGAGAGCTGTTCAGCACGAACTCCAGATGATAGCTCTTCCGCGGATCTGACATGGTACCTACACCGAGGAACAATCCTCTGAGATACGCCTTCTTGCAGCATTTATTCCTGATTATCGGCTGATAGATACCGTCGCTGAGAAAATCATTCCCCTCTTTTATGAGGATCATTCCAGTCTCACGCAATATCTGTAAGCTCTTTTCATCCGGTCTTATCACCAATGAATATCTGTATCTGTAGCTGCCACGCGCCTTGCCCGGCACCTGTGAATTGCCGACTTCTATGCCGGCATTGCTTCCGAAATACTCCCTTATCAAGGTCTTGTAGTGCCTCGCAATTGCGGGGTTCTCCGTAGATGCGACAATGGTAAATTTGCCGCCGCCTACAAGTCTAAGGCTGCCGGCAACTCTGAGGAAACCGGTTATCTCTGCGAGCATGCAGCACTTCTTGGTCGGAACGACGCGCGCCAGCTCGCCCTTAGTCTGTGATGAAAATGACATCTACTTTTTGCTGTCTCCCTTCGCGATAAAATCGAGGTCACGATGCGTCACGGTAACTCGGAAACCGTCCGCCTTGAACAGCTCCGCCATCTTATTTGCAATAGCAACCGACCTATGATGACCACCCGTGCATCCAAATGCGACATTCAAATGATATTTCCCCTCGTGAATGTACCCGGGGATCAGCTCCTTAATCAGCGCATGATATCTGTCGACAAACTCGTTTGCCAGCTCGGACTTGAAGACGTAGTTGACGATTTTCTTGTTATTGCCGGTCAACGGCTTGAGGCTCTTGATGTAATATGGATTGGGGATAAACCTGACGTCGACCATTATGTCGGACTCGCTGGGAATGCCGTACTTGAAGCCGAACGAAGTGACGTTGATATTGAACTGATTGCCCTTGCTTCCGAGGAATATGCGAGTCATAGCCATATTGAAATCGGCAACCTTCATGGTGCTGGTATCGATGATATAATCGGCCTTCTTGCGCACGCTCTCCAGTCTTGCGCGCTCATCTTCAATTATCGACTGGTTGACCTTGCCGGGCGCGAGCGGATGATGTCTCCTCGTCTCATTGAATCTTCTGACCAAGGTTGGTGTTGAAGCATCTACAAAGAACACCGCGCTCTCGATATCCTCCTGCTTCTTGAGCTGGTCGATCACCTCGACTAAATCGGAGAAAAACTCACCTCCGCGTATATCCGCCACGAAAGCGATTTTATCCATACCATTTGCCTTGGACAAATCTACAAAATTCATCACAAGCTTGGGTGGCATATTATCTATGCAGTAGAAGCCTTGATCCTCAAGCCAATCTGCGGCCTTGGTCTTGCCTGCCCCCGACATACCTGTAACTATGATAATTTTCATACTCTACCTCTTCTCAATATTTACAATCCGCTCAAGATCGAGCCCGGCCTCGATTGCTCGTTCCACCCCGGCTATGTAGTTTCCGACTTTGTCAGGCACATGCGCGTCGCTGCTGATTGCAAACTTCACGTCGTAATTTGCAGCAATCCTAATCTCCTCAGCTGTGAGGTGAGTGTGCCTGGTACTGATCTCCATCAGGGTGTCGGTTTCCTCGCACGCCTTGCAAAGTGCCCTCATGTCGAACGGTCCCTTATCGCCGGGATGAGTGAGCAGAAATATGTCATTTTCATAGAGCGCTCTGAGCGCCATATCGGTATTCTTGTTGCGCAGCTGCGCTGTGCTTCCCGCCGGAAGTCCGGCGTGCCAATAGATGTAGTTTGTAGTCATGTATCCGCGTGGAAGTCCGTAGTGATACCCGGCATTGACGATATCGAACCGGTCGAACTCATCCTTGCTGACATCCAGGCCGTTAGCCGTGTTAACTATGTTAGCTTCCACTCCGAGGATGACCTTGACGTTAGGAAACTTCCTCATCGCTACCTCTATATCCGCACGCATCGCCGGAAGCTTGCTCATCTTGAGACCGTAGAATTTGTGACCCGGACCATGATCCGTAATCGCAAGCTCGCGCAGTCCTTTCGCGGAAGCGGAGGCGACATTTTCAAGAACTGTACCCTTGCCATGCGCATATATCTTGCCGTGCGAATACCTCGTATGCGTGTGGTAATCCGCAGTTAATCCATATAGCTTCTTAATGTTGTTTTCCATCTGATTATCTATTTCCTCTTTCCAGGCTGCCCCATGCCTAAACGCCTTCCGGCTTCGGCTCGGCATCTATAATCCTCACCTCGGGCTCCAGCTTGATCCCCGAACTTTCCTCAACCTCTCTAGTCACAATGCCGATAAGCTCCCTGACATCCTTGGAGGTCGCCGCCCCGACATTGATAATAAAACCTGAATGCTTCTCCGACACCTGTGCACCACCGACTGTCCTACCCTTGAGTCCGGCATCTTCAATCAGGGCTGCGGCATATCCTCCCACAGGTCTCTTGAAGGTGCTGCCGGCGCTTGGAAAGTTGACAGGCTGCTTGGTTCTGCGCTTATCAGCCAGCTCGTCCATTCTGTCTGCAATCACTTTCTTGTCCGCCTTTTTAAGACTGACCCTTGCAAAAAGTGCAATATCTTCGATTTTCTGCAACACACTATTTCTGTATGCAAAATCCATCTCTCGGCCTGACAGCTCATACACTGTGCTTCCATCCGCTTTCATCAAAGTCACGCTCTTGACCACATCCCTCATCTCTCCGCCGTACGCACCGGCGTTCATGAACAGCGCGCCCCCAAAGGTTCCCGGAATCCCCGATGCGAACTCAAGACCGCTGAGCCCATTATCTCTTGCAAAATTAGCAGTGCTCGACAGCATCCGCGCCGCGCCGACTCTAAGCTCCTCATCGTCACACGGCAGCACCTCGATGTGCTCAAATTTGCCCCCGAGCTTGATGATCACTCCGCGGTATCCATCGTCATCAAAGAGCAGATCCGAACCGTTACCAATCAGCAGATGTCTGACATTCTGACTGTCCAGCAGTCTGAGTAAATCGCTCAGCTCCTCTTCATTGCACACGATGACAAATACATCGGCAGTACCACCGATTCGGAAGGAAGTATGCTGTGCCATAGGCTCATCTGTCCTAATCCGGACATCCGGAACAATCTTGCGTATGCTATTTATTATGTTTATGCTCGACATATTCATCTTCAAAAAGTTCTCCTTGTTCAATACCGAACTTTGCATAATCCGTATATGATCTGACGTCTATCTCCTTGTTGCGCTTCTTGAGCTTGTTATTTGTAAGCTTTCCGGCATACCTGTATATTACCGCGAACACCGGTACTCCAAGAGCCATCCCCAGAAATCCGAACAATCCGCCGCCGATGAGAACTGCGATCAGTACCCAAAAGCTGCCGATTCCGATTACGCTTCCGACGATCTTAGGCCCGATTACATTGCCATCGAGCTGCTGGATAACCAGTATCATGATGATGAAATACCCTGCCTTGACCGGATCCTCGAGCAGCAGCAGGCAAATCGAAGGAATTGCTCCCAGAAACGGTCCAAAGAACGGAATTACATTGGTAACTCCAACGATTACTGCAATCAGCAAGGCTAACGGCATGTGGAATATGAGCATGCACACATAGGTGATGATTCCGATTATAATTGCATCAAGAATTCTACCGACAATAAATCCGATAAAGGTTTCGTTGATAATCTTGGCAAACTCATAGAGATTCCTCGCCTTTTGCTCGGAGCAGGTTGCCGCGACAATCTTGCGAGCGCCTGCGAATATTGTCTCCTTGTAGTTGAGAAGGTATATAGAAATCAGGATTCCGATAAACAGGTTTGCCCCACCTCTCACGACATTGATAATCTGCGTAGATACGAGGCTGGCCAGATTCTGGAAGTTATCCTTCAGGATGTTCTCCCTAATCCAGTCTATAATCTCGTTAGTCCCCGCATTAGCTGCTTCGTTGATCCATTTCACAACCTGGGGGAAGCGCTGCAGATGTTTTGTCGACCACGACGTGAAGTACGCAAGCTTCTCCGGCATGGTGTTCATCAGATTGACAATGCTCATGATTATCTGCGGTATTACAAAATATCCGATCAGAGCAAAGAATGCGACTATCAGAAGGATTGAAATCGTGCTCGCCCCTATCTTAGCTATAGCAAGATTGCGACGCATCTGAACAGTTATATCCTCTGCCGGCATACGGCGTCCGCCGGCAAGCTTCATGCAGACCGGCTCGTCACATGTTCCTTCTGCTACCCTGACGGTTCCCTTGAGCTTGGTATATATGACCTTGACCAGCTTATTATATATCGGGCATAGCAGGAATGCGATAAATACGCCTATATATACCGGCATCAGGGTCTTGTTGACGATTTCAATGCCTTTGGTAAATTTCGTCTTATTGAGCACGTTGAACAGCATGATCAACACGGAACCGCTGACCACAAGTGCAATTGAAGCCTTGATATAGGGACTTTTTACAAATTTCCTTAACAAGATTCTACCTCTCTATTCGTTTACACTTACACATAATTATATTACTATAAAAACGACGTCATTTGTGTTCTATCTTTGTGAAAATACACGTCAATCACGCAAACACCGCTCAATATTACATATTTCTATTTGAAGTAAATTAGCTGCGCTGTTATCATAGTGATGTATTTTATTTATATTATGAATTCGGAGGTATCGTACGATGAGACTAGATGCAGCAGGCAAGGCATGCCCAATCCCTGTAATCATGGCAAAAAAGGAACTGGACAACGGCACTCAGAGCCTCGAGATTATCGTTGACGGACAGACACAGATCGATAACCTGGAGAGACTCGGTAATACATACGGCAGACCAATCAGCACCAGCCCGAATGGCGACAAGTTCCTCGTAAGCTTTGCTGATGGAGACGGCAAGATTCCTGAAGCTGCAAACAGCTTTAAGGACGACAGCTATGCCGTATTCTTCAACAAGGCAGCCGTTGGAAGCGGAGATGCAGAGCTCGGACTAAACCTGGCCAAGATGGCTATCTACACGCTGTCCGAATCTGAAAATATTCCGACCTACGTTCTGTTTATGAACGATGGTGTCAAACTGACAACAGGAATTGAGCCACAGATCATTGACAATCTGAACACTCTTATTGAAAAGGGAGCTAAGGTTCTCGTTTGCGGAACTTGCCTCAACTTCTTCGGGATTAAGGATGATTGCAAGATTGGAACTGTAAGCAACATGTTCGACATACTCGGAGCGATGCAGGCTGTGTCCAAGGTTATCACTCTGTAACACCGGAGCAACGTTTATGACTGAAGAATATTTCCTGTATACTTTCGAGTCAACACACGGAGCTATCGCTACCGAGAAGCTGTTAAAGCCGATCGGTTGTACAGTAATGCCTGTCCCTCGTCACATCTCGACAAGCTGCGGCATCGCTGTGAGAGTAGAGAATGACAAATTTGCCAGTTCAAAGCGGACCTTCCTCGGCAAGACCGACCTCACACCTGAAGAATATCACGTATATCATATTAATGATGACAGGTCAGATAGAGACCACGGCTTCAGGTTTGAGTTGGTAGAGCTATAGCACTCGTCATGACCGGGGATTAATAATCGAGACAAGAAGAGGAGGCTGCAAGCATCGTTTGCAACCCCCTCTTCGCTTAACATTGCAGGCAGATTTTCCGAGTTATAGGTCTGTATTTTCAATCTGCACATTCACTCTTTCCCTGTTCCCATTCATTTACCAGAATAACCTCATTCTCAAGGCCTGAACGTTTCCAGAGCCAAAGCCCTGAACATATTATCAAAAGGCCTCCTCCTATCAACTCAATTTCGTAAATGATGTTATCACGTGCAGTACTCATTATCGGGAGTGCCGAACAGCAAATCGCAGCGCAACACAATGCGGTCTCCCACCAAGTCAAGAATTTCGCCAATCCTTTGTTTTTCGTCATAACATATAGACTATCTATGTCTTTCTTCTCCCGCTTTATTTTGCCGTAAGCTAAAAACAGGAGAACGTATGGGAAAAGTGTCGTCAGAGCCGTCATTGTAACGAGGATATTATAAATTGCGTCAACTCCCGGGAAAATCGACACTGCCGTAATCAAGGCTGTAATCAAAATTGCCTGAAACATGACAGCCTTTTCAGGGATTCCGTGCTTGTTCACCCTTGTTATATTTTCCGGAAATATCCCCGGCTCGGCAAAGCCAAAGAGCATTTTGGTAGGCTGCGCTATGTACAGCACAAGCGCTCCGAGAACAGAGAGTGCAATTCCGAAAGCTATTAGCTGTATAAAGCCGGAAGGAATTCCCAGCAAACGGCATGCTTTAAGCATTGCATCCAAAATTCCGGTTGATGATGTTATCTTCGAGGTCGGCAGCAACATAGTCATACATATTGATCCAACTGCGTAAAGAACACCTATGATTGTTGCAGCAACTATTATCGTCCGTGGATAATCTCTTCGAGGGTTTTCCATCTCTGAACAAAAGTTAGCCGTAAGCTGAGCACCTGTATATGCAAACATAATACTTGAAATTGCAACTAACGAGTTCATATTCAATTTAGGAGTTAAAGATGCTGCATTGTAGACAGATGCACTCGGGGCTTTTTGAAACACAACAATCGCCAGTAATGCAAAAGCAATGAGCACTATGGTAGGGGCTGTAGAACCTAGCGAACCTACACTCGTAAAATACTTCCCAAACTTCATCCCTCGCATACTGGCAAACGAGAGAATCCATATAACTACTATTGACATAATGAGTACAATCGGCTTATTGTCAGCCAGTTCGGGACGCCCTATCATATAGGTTGCATTTATCGAAAAGAACGTAAGAAACGATGCAAACCAAAAAATAAGGGAAGTCCAATTCATCCACGATACCAGAAAGCCATACTTTGCTCCAAATGCAATTTTCACCCAGTCATTTAATCCCCCATCGGTAGGGTAAGATGAAGCCATCTCGGCACACATTAGTGCTTGTGGAACAAAGAACACGAACATCAAAACTATCCACATAGGAATTGCTCCAAGTCCAAGGTACCCCTCTGAAGTCGAGCGAGCGATCCAGCGTATACCATACAGAGCAGATAAATTCATTAGAACGAGCTCCCAAAAGGTTATTTTTTTCTTACCCATAGCTCCCACTCCTTTCGAAAGTTTTCTCTAAAAGCATAAACAGAAGCATTGTCAGCACAAGCCGTTGTCATAAAAGCTGTTAGATAAAGAAGCCGCCCGGAAAACAGGGCTTATTTGCGTTAATCCGGGCTTTTGAAACAAATAATATTAATTTAATCGCGTTATACGTTATGCCTATGCGAATTTATTATATTCCGTTCCTTGGAATCTTAGAATTGTACTCTCTGTGAAAGACGTGCTCACCATTTATTGATGCATCCATGAAACCGGTAATATAGAAGTATTCCTTATCCGATGTTTGCGTCACATCAATATCGCAGTCCGTAAGCCAGCCATCACGACCGTTCCTCATCTTCTGGATGATCCTATATTTAGCAGACAGCGGATCTTTGTTTGACAATGTAAGCTCTCTTTTGAGGTTATGTTCTACAACAGTACCTATATCATCAAAACGATATACCCCTTCACCAAACACTCCGCCAACTCCATTTGTAATGGATATCCATGAATCATTTACAAGATCGTACTCAATCTTTCTTTCCACGATTCCTTCAGAAAGCGTAGTCATAGGGGTAAGTGGGGCACTGTATACCTCCTCACTCGGACCTTCCGTATCATCACCACTGAAAACAGGTAATGTAAACCTTGCAGTGGACAAATCCAGCTTCAGAGTCGCTAACTCCGGTGATGGCCAAATCATAGGCCAGAACGAATTTGCAATTGAAACTCTTATTCTGTGACCTTGAGGGAATCGATGTCCGCACACATCTAATTTTACTGTAGCTCTATATTTTTCTCCTTTTTTCAGATACACAACCTTCTCATGCCCTTCGAGATGTGTAAGATTCATCAATCCATAGGACACACGCGTTGAAGCACCGTTTGGATGAATATCTGACAGCTGAGCATACAGGAAGGCATTAGGCTTATCGCACGTAAACTCAACCGTAAATGTCGGATACCCCACAATTTCCAAGTCTTCCTTTAACACATCAGAATCAAAGGTCATGGACATGCCATCATCTACTCGCATATCTGCCGGGCTCTCTCCCGGAACACCTGCACCCATCCATTCGTTTGCAAGCAACCCATGGTTTGGTAAGGTGCAAAGCTCCACTACCTCAGCATTGATATTTTCCGTTTCTCCAAGATGACCATACGTCATGTACATAACCTTGTCGTTAATTTGCGACCAGTCATCTACACCAACCCACCGGCCATCGCTCACAACATGCACAGTTTCCGGCAGCATGCTATCTTCCAGCCACACCGTACTTTGAGGTCCCTCAAGACAATCATTATCTATTCCGCGAAGCCATTTGTCCCACCATTTCGTTGCCTCCCCGAGGAAGTCTACAGCAGGCTTAGGAGCCCCATCATGCGCAAAAACATGTGCCCATGGACCAATCCAGGCTTTTCTTGGTACGTTTAGCCCCTGCATAAGAGTAGGTACACTGTTGGTATATGAATCTGCCCATCCATCTATTGCAAATACAGGAATGTTAATATCGTCATAATTCACGCTAACAGAACCGTGCTTCCAATATTCGTCACGAGTCTGGTGATTAAGCCAATTCTCCGGCCACAGCGGCATTTCTTCAAGTCGTTTTATTGATTCTTCATACCATGTATCCGGCTTAATCTCTTTGTCGATCGCACGGCACATATACGCAAGCATAATATTACCCCACCAAAAATTGTCGTTGAGGAGACAACCTCCTTTATAGTGAATATCCTGAGTATACCTGTCGTCAACATAGCCCACACAGATTATTGCCTTAAGAGGTTTAGGCCGCCTTGCAGCTACCTGCAGACTATTAAATCCACTCCAAGACTTTCCCATCATACCGACATTGCCGTCAGACCAATCTTGCTCAGCAATCCAATTGATTGCGTCAATTGCGTCATCCTGTTCCTGTTTCAAATACTCATCATAAAAGCACTGATCGGATTCTCCCGCTCCTCGCATATCAACACGAACGACATTATAACCATGCCCTGCAAAGTATCCGTACATAGGTTCATCTCGTCCGCGCATACCGTCTCTCTTGCGATAAGGTTGCGTTTCAAAGACTGTCGGTAACGGAACATCAGTCCTGGGACGCCAGATTCTGGCAGAGCATTTGCAACCATCCGCCATAGGAATCCAAACATTTTCGATTACATCCCACTGATATGGAAAGTCTTCCATTCTAAGTGGAGTTTTTGAATTGAATACTGCTTTTGACACGATATCTCCTCCTTACTAACAAATCAGTTATTTTGCATAAATCCGACAAGTAAGCTGTTACAATCGATTTATTGCCATCACTTCACACTGTGCAGCGATTCTGAACTACTATTTCCGCACGCTGTTCATGTTGTTATTTTTCTTAATGTACCTCTTATAAATGGTAAGCATTGCAGCACCAATAAGCATCATTATGGAGAGGAAAATGAATATTTTTGTATATCCTGCGTTACCATATCGGTCGAGAAGAGAACCTGCCATAAGAGGGCAGAAGACCTCCGGAAGGTACCCTATTGTACAGATCAGACCAATAGCTGTCCCTCCTACAGCTGCGTCAACCCCACTTTCTTCAAGCATCGAATAAACCATACTGTATGCAGCATACATGCCAAAGTAAATCACTGCGCAAATTATGATAAAGGCTGTAGGTTGCAGCTTCTTTGCCAGGATCAGAATCACTGTCATCAGGAACATAAGTCCAAATGTAATATACATAAAGTTGGCTCTTCCAATTTTATCTGCCGCAATTCCTCCTGAAAAGCTTGCAATCGGTCTTACATACTGAGCCATGACCACAACCATCCCTCCTGCTGCCGCAGTCATGCCCATAGTCGCAGTAGCATATGGAGTAAAATAGTAAAATAACATATTCATAGTGTACGAGCAGCACATAATTATAGCCAGCATCCATACGGCCGGAAGCCTAACAACCTTGCCTATATCCTTTATACTGAATTTTCCTGCTTCATCTACCTGAGATTCCTTTGAAAAATCGGAGTCTTTCATAAATATAAATACAAGTATTCCAAGTATAATTATTATTGATGAATAAAATATAATTATTCCGTTGATACCGGCCATTTTGCCTGCTGCTTTTGTAACCTTTGCAAAAATTACAACTATAAGCGAGAAATGAATTGCATTAACAATACCTCTTCCCCCGTCCATAAACCCATACGCCTTGCTCTGCTCGCTAGGGTTCGCCATAGCACGAAGGCTCTTGAGCAGAGCCGGCCAAAATGCAAAAAGTGAAGTGAACCCCCAAAGTAGGTATATGAATATCAACATATTATAGCTTGGGTGAAATAGATGCAGCAAGCCTCCCAAACCTGTGAGGATAAGTGATACAGACATAAGCTTTCGAGGCTTTATCATATCGGCTACAACTCCTCCGAACAAGTAAGAGCAAGCTCCCATAACACCAAATATCGAACCGAATGTGCCCATTTGTGTATTAGTTAAACCATATGCTTCAAGGTATGCATCATAAACGTATGATCTGAAATACGGGAGTCCGTAAATGAGCGACCCGCATAAAGTAATCAATATAAGACGCCAAATATTCTTTTTTAATTTTGATCCTTGAATGTCTGTCATGACAACACCTCTCAAATTTCTCATAAAAACTGCTAACTTTTATTCTGCGACAGGTGGCCAGTGCGCATCAAATTCTAAACACTCTGATCCTTCGAAAAGACTCCCCCTTTGATTACCATTCTAATTAACAGAGTTAAACACGGCAAACTGATAGAATTTCACATAAAGAAACTTCTATTGCTAATATTTTCACAGCAATAAAATATATGCTTACTATTGATTTTTCCCGGATATAAGTCCTGTTAAAATATGCAAAAATAATCAATTTTTTTCATAATGCGACACATTTAATCGAATATAGGTGATTTTTAGAAAGAAAGAACTTAAAATATAAACAGAGGGGATTTCAGAAAGAATCACCGGCGGAGGCCTGTAATGGATAATAAACAATTGTACACAGAAATCGGTTTAAAGATTCGTTCATTCCGCAAAAGTCGCGGGATGACCTTAATCGAGTTGGCGCAGTTAATAAACAAGAGCGTTCCTACAGTTTCTAAATACGAACATGGAGAAGTATCAATAGGAATAGATATCCTCATAGATATTTGCCGTATATTCGATGTGGATATAGATATATTCCTGCCCTGCACGTCGACACATCCGGAGAATGCAGATATTGTCCGATATGAAAAATTTTTTGAAGATATCCTCTACATTTACTGGTACAACGGCGAACACAATCGAATCAGGTCTGCGCTGATTGATAATAGAAGTGCATCCAGAACAAAATCCATACTGTATTATGACATCGAGAGCACCAAGAATATCGATAATTCGACATTCATCTATTTAGGAACTATGAACTATAGTGATACCGGAAGTGTATTCGTATACACCAACTCACTCCCTCCGTTTGACAAAATGACAATACGGATTCCTTCATTTACGAGGGCACAGAATTATCGCTTCGGCTTGATGACAACGCTGTCATACTTTTATCAGAACGTTGCCACTAAAATCATCGCAGCTTCAAAACCGTTAAGTGAAGCTGACAAAAAAGCACTGCTCCCGCAATTAAAGATTTCAGCAGAAGAGATAAAGGAAATCAAGCGTACCAACTTTTTTATTGTTTAAAAGTCTCGACATTTGTATTTTATGCATTTTAAGACGTATTTGTTGCAAAAGAACAGGCAAATAGAGTAAAACTACATTAAGGCTTAAATACAGTTTATTGCCGAACTGCACCCCTCGCTCATTTCTATTTCTATTTCTTGTCCCTATTCCCTTTATGTCTCTTCTCGATATGCATTACCATGCCGGTTAGTGCAAAGAGCGCGATTACGTTAGGAATTACCATCAGCTGATTGAACATGTCCGAGAGCTCCCACACAAGATCATTGGAAGCACAGGTTCCGAGGAATATGAACACCAGCGCGATAACCGTATACACCTTGACCGACTTTTCTCCAAACATATAGATCATATTGATCTTGCCGAACATGTTCCAACCGAGAATGGTAGAGAAGGCAAAGAAGAACAGACACACCGCTACAAACACAGGTCCGGACTTGCCGCCAAATGCCGCCGCGAATGCGGTCTGCGCGAGATTGGTCTTGTCAATTCCATACGGAATAACACCTGCGCTGAGCGGCCCGTCCGGCGTATAGAGCGTCGAAATTACCACCAGCGCGTTGAGCGTAAGAATTACGAATGTATCGATAAATACTCCGATCATCGCGACGGTCCCCTGCTCATGAGGATCCTTCACATTTGCCTGTGCGTGCGCGTGTGGAGTAGAACCCATACCGGCCTCGTTGGAGAAAAGTCCCCTCTTAGCACCCTGCGAGATAGCCGTCTTGAGCGCTATACCGAATCCACCGCCGATAATAGCCTGTGGACGGAACGCATACTTGAATATCATGCCGAATGTCGCCGGGATGTACTTGATACGCATAATCAGCAGGATCAGTCCGCCGAGAATAAAGATGGCAGCCATGATAGGCACGACCTTCTCAGTTACGGAAGCCAGTCTCTTGGTTCCGCCGATAAATATAAATCCGCACAGAGTAACCAGCACGATTCCAACCGCCCATCCGGGCACTCCGAAGGCTGTGCTAAATGTAGCTCCGATGGAGTTGGACTGCACCATACATCCGAAGAATCCGAGGGCAAGAGTAATAGCTACTGCGAAAAATCCGGCCAGAAACCTGCCGCATCCGCCCTTGAAAGCCGTTCTTATATAATATACAGGTCCTCCGAGCACATGCCCCGACTTAGATATCTGTCTGGTCTCGACAGCAAGTGTCGCCTCGGCATAGATGGTAGCCATACCGAAGAAGGCGATAACCCACATCCAGAATATAGCCCCGGGTCCGCCCGTCAAAATCGCGCCGGACGCACCTACGATATTGCCCGTTCCCACCTGTGCTGCAATCGCTGTAGCCAGAGCCTGAAATGAACTCATGCCGCTTTCGTGCTTACGACCCTTGAGCGACAAGCCGCCAAAGGTTCTCTTGAAGCCCTCCTTAAAATATCTGATCTGGATAAACCTCATCCTAAAGGTATACCACAGTCCGACGCCGAGCAGCATGAACACCAACACGTAGTCGGATAGATAAGCATTAATGGTCTGTACAATCGGAAGCATCTGTTCTCTCCTTGCTAATTCTTGCTTGATCCTGTCAAGCCCTCATGATGTGCCGCTGAGCTCTCAACTGCAGTAACATTGCAGCCTCAAGGTGTTTCACATCACGGGTTAATATTAGCAAAGAGAAATATTTGTGTCAACATCATAAATTATTTTTTATTTTATTGTAATTTTCGATAATTTATATGTCTAATTTTGTGATGCAATACAAGTAAGTATGTGTGGAAAATCCAACACTTTTTTAATGAGCCTGAATAAACGATCATCCCCGTACTCAAGCAAAGAGAGCATCCATAATGGTGCCCTCTTACTTTCACAGTTTTATTTAACCTTACATTTACAGTTTTATTTAACCTTGTTTAACACATATGTGCGGCCGTAGTTCGGATCCCATTCTTCGCCTTCGGTTTTATTTAACCTTGTTTAACACATATCTAAATATCATCTATAATTATAATCGAGCAGCTTTAAGACAACTTGTTAGTTCCGAATGTAGTTTTTACATTATACTTCTTATCAAAGGTTTCCCTCGAGAGAACTCTCGTACTCAACGAGGATTGCGAGCTTGTCTTTACAGTATTGGAATATTTCCCTGTTACCGTAACCGCCACGTCACTATTTCCCTTGACCTTTGTCTTTCCATTCACCTTGATTGTAACAGTTTTACCGTTTGAATCTACAATCTTTGCTCCCTTTTCAGCATTCAGGTTTGTTACTGAAGTATTCTTCGTTACAACCCATTTCGACGTTTTATCGACATTGACAGTCAGTGGTGCTCCGGACGAGCTTCCTGACGAGTTAGTCTCGATCTTTGCAGATCCGGTCCATGTTGTGTTCTTTGTAAGATACAGATTCACACTGCTGATAGTATCTACCGTAATATTACCCTTTAACACCTGGCTAACTCCCGTAAAGGTGAGCTTTCCTCCGTTATTACCCCGGCTTCCCCAGTTATTGGAATTGTTTCCGCCGGCATTGATCAGGTCAACATTTGCACTGTCGAAGTCAAGCTTTGTTTTCTTAAGTACTACCTTTGCGTTTGTATTTGTCACATAGAACATCGCCCCGCCGGAGATAGTAGATTTAAGTGTTGAATTCACCGCCTCAAAATCCCCCAGCTGCGAACTCACCGTTTCCGCATCTCCCGATGTCGACTGGTAGATGATGACTCCGTTTTTTATAGGATCACTTCCGGAAATTGCATCATTCGTGCTTGTAAGCGAAGAATTATATACTAAAATTCGATTCTTCCCTTCTATACCGGCAATCTGACTTCCTGTAGCTGTCCCTTTTACCGCATCGAGCTCGATATCGCCTGTTGAATAAACAATAGGTGATCCTGAGCCTGCTGTCTTAAGCTTACTGTTTGTGATGGAAATATACCCGCCGCCGCGATCTGTAGCTGTAGCTGCACTATGGTTTCCTTCCGTACTGATATTCATCTTATTGGCATAGATTTCACCGCCATAGGTTGCATCGAGGCCTCGTGAATTACCGCCATTTTTTGTCGTAATTTTGACGTCATTTGCATATACCTTCCCATTATCGGTTGAGAATATTCCGTTGCTGCCTTCGCTGGTTGATGTGATTGAGGTCTTGGATATGAATAACTTTGAACCCTTCCCAACAGCCAGTGCAGATGAGTTGATTCCATAGAAATTTACGTTATCCCCATTTGTATCATCACCGGACTTTGTAACTTTAGAATTCTTTACAGTTAATGTACCGCCACTCTTTGCCAGGAGCGCGTTCACATCTGCCGTGGCTGAATTTACAGTCTTATTGTTCGCTGTAACACTCTTCTTGTTCGCAGTCAGCTCACCCTTATTTGTACCGCTGTAGTCGTAGCTCTGTGTGTTCGCTCCACCGCCCTGTCCAAAAGCTCCGTTCTGACCATCCGGCGGTTGTTTTTTGCCTGACGGAGGCTGTCCGTCGGAACCCCCATGTCCATCTGATGGAGGCTCGCCCTGTGCATCTCCCGACGACTCATTCCCAGGCTTTGAAGATTGCTTGCTCTTTGATTTAGCAGTTTTGTCAGATTTAGATGATTTCTTCGCCTTGTCCTTAGACTTATTTGAATCACTGTATATCTTTGACGGACTCACATACGTGAGTTTAACTGAGTTATCAGCTGCTGAAGCCCGTCCACACAGCGATGTCCATCCACTCACGGCGGATACAACTACCATCACTGCTATGAGCACTGCCGCCAGCTTGCTTTTTACCGTTAATTTACTCATCTCGCCCACATCCTTTCCTGTATCGCTTGCCTGTATTATGCAATACTAAATTGGAGATGAATTGTGATTATATTGACGGGAATATAAATCTAAAAAGGTCACAACGTGGATAATTAATGACTTGCAGACAGAGGTGCTTTGCACAGATACAATAAGACCTGTATTGAGTTTTCAATGGTTACAGAAGCTTTTATCAACACATTTCGGCTTATAACTCTCAGTCCCCTATCATCCGGTTGGGAACTGTTTTCAAATCCTTCAAAAAGATATAACCGCTGTAGCCATCGGAATTCCAATGACCACAGCGGTTTTCATCGACATGTTTTACCTATAAATCTCAAGTCGGTTGTAATTAACCCGTCAGCATCATCATAAACTGCGCTTCGTTAATCTATGCGGCTAAGCATTGGTAGCTGCAGCCTTTGCCTCTGCTGCCTTAGCAGCCTTCTCAGCTGCGGCTTTTTTCTTAGCGTTGATTGCCATTTTGGCATGTCTCTCATTGTAGCTGTTGATTGCGCCTGTTGGACAAACAGACATGCACATGCCACAGTTCTTGCACTTATCATAATCGATAGATGCCAGATTATTCTCCACGTGGATAGCATCGAATTTACAGGTCTTAACACACTTCATACATCCGATACAACCGTTTGAACACTGCTTGCGAGTAACCCCACCCTTCTCGGTATTCTGACATAGAACGTGAACTTCCTTTTTGAAAGGAACCATCTTGATAATGGACTGAGGGCAAGTGTGAGCACATTTTCCGCAAGCCACACAGGTGTCCCTGTTAACCTTAGCTACGCCGTCGATAATTCCGATAGAATCGAAATCGCATACGTTAACGCAGTCGCCAAGGCCTATACATCCATGCGAGCAGGCCGAGTTGCCGTTAAAGAAGGTCTTGGCACCGGCGCAAGACCGCATTCCCTGCCACTCGAGGATTTTCTTGGAAGCATCGCATGTCCCGTTACACATTACCTGAGCAATCTGCTTGTCAGCACCGCCTGCCGAGCGTCCCAGGATTGCAGCAATCTGCTCCGCACAAGCTGCTCCGCCAACCGTACAAGCACTGCAGCTTGTCGACTCGTCGTTGACTACTGCATTTGCATAGTCATCGCATCCGGCGAATCCGCAGCCGCCGCAGTTAGCTCCGGGAAGGATTTCTCTCACCTCGGCGACTCTCTCGTCTACGGGAACGTAGAAAACGTGAGAAGCGATTACGAGCAAGAGAGAAGCAATGAAGCCTGCGCAAACTACAAGTACTACTGCTGTCATAACTGCATTCATCTGTACCCCTCCTTACTGGAATAATCCTGAGAATCCCATGAAGGATAACGAGAGTATTGTTGCACTTACGAGCACCATAGGCACTCCCTTAAATGCAACGGGAACTCCTTCGTCGTTCCAGAGCTTCTCTTCACGAACACCTGCAAACAGCACCATCGCAAGTCCGAAGCCGACTCCTGCTCCGAAGGTGTATACGATAGCCTGAATGTATGTGTAGTTATAATTGATAGCGTTGATTGTCGCACCGAGAATAGCGCAGTTCGTTGTGATCAGAGGGAGATATATACCGAGAGACTTCTGAAGTGCCGGCATAAACTTCTTCATGAACATCTCTACGAACTGTACTAGAGCCGCGATTACAAGAATGAATACCACGGTCTGCAGATACGCAATATCGAGTTTGTTGAGTAGCTGCTGGATTGGCCATGTAGCAATTTCCGCAATTACCATTACGAATACTACCGCACCGCTCATACCAACTGCCGATTCCATCTTGTTTGAAACTCCGAGAAATGAGCAGACTCCGAGGAACTGCGAGAGAAGGAAGTTATTTACAAGAACGATCGACATAAATATGATGACTAGATTTACCATTATGCCTCAGCTCCTTTCTCCTCTGCTGCAATCTCCTTAGCCTCTGCCAGGTTGCAGGAGTTGTACATTGGGCATGTGCCGCAGCTGAATGTCTTTTTCTTAAGTGCCTTACCCTTGGTGATTACGTTGAGCACCGCGATGAGCAGTCCAAATACGAAGAATCCGCCAGGTGCGAGGTTGAAGAATCCGATTGGGGTGAACCATGAACCGAATACTGTCATTCCGAACCATGTTCCGGCTCCGAGAAGCTCTCTGATTGTACCCATTACTGTAAGTGTGAGTGTAAATCCGAGACCCATACCGATGCCGTCGAGAGCAGAATCAACAACCGTATTCTTGTTTGCAAATGCCTCCGCTCTTCCCAGGATGATGCAGTTTACTACGATTAGAGGGATAAAGAGTCCGAGCGACTTGTATAGCGCAGGGACATACGCCTCCAGCAGGAACTGTACTACTGTTACGAATCCGGCGATTACTACGATGTAGCATGGGATCCTAACCTTATCCGGAATAACCTTACGTAGTAATGAAATTACTATGTTAGCTGCAATAAGTACCGCTGTAGTTGAGAGTCCCATTCCGAGACCGTTTGAAGCGGACGAAGATGTAGCTAGTGTAGGGCAGGTACCAATCAGCAGAACCAATACCGGATTTTCCTTGATGATACCATTTGTGATAATGGATAGCTTACTCTTTTTGCTCATTTATTTAGCCCCTCCCATAGCTTTGTACTGCTTGAGTCCGCAGAATACGGCCTCATGAATAGCCTGCGAGGAAATCGAAGCACCCGTGATGTGCTTAACCTTTGACTTCGCATCCTTGATCGTCTCACTTCCGAGATCGTTAAGCCCTTTATACTGTTCGAGGTGCTTAGGGTCCTGAGCCTTTGTACCGATTCCCGGTGTATCCTGAGCACTCATAACAAGCACCTTGGTAATCTTACCCTTATTGTCGATGCCGACCATAGCTGTGAGAGCTCCTCCATAGCTGTTCGAGCTTACTGTAACAACTACGCCTGAGCCGTTTACAGCCTTTGAAGCCTCTGTTGCATATATTTTGTTCTTCTGGACTACAACGAGCTTTCCGTCGTAATTCTCGAATTCGCCGTGAGCCTCAGGAATAAGCTCGGACTTCGCCTTGTTCGACTCCTTGAGGTTGTTCTTATCGATGATTGGCTTCGTAACACCGTACGCCATAGCAAGTGCAAATGTAACTACGAAACAAATCAGTACGAGCACGAGGATAGGCGAAACGAAATTTGAAAATGCACTATTGTTCTTCTTCATTATTTCGCACCTCCTTTTACATAGCCCTTATACGTCCATCTGTTGATAAGTGGCGTGCAGATGTTCATCAGCAGGATGGAGAAGGAAACACCTTCCGGGTAGTTGCCCCATAGACGAATAGCCATGGTGATAACTCCGCATCCGATACCGAATAGGATCTGACCTTTAGTTAGCTTAGGCGATGTCACATAGTCTGTAGCCATGAAGAATGCACCCAGCATCACACCACCTGCACACACATGGAATATAGCCATGTTGAAATCCCCCTTGTAGTATGCAAGAGCGATTACAAATACAGTTCCGATGAATGCACATGGAATAGCCGGTGAAATAACCTTTCTCCAGATAAGGAACAGTCCTCCGACCAGAAGTGCCAGAGCACTTACTTCTCCGAGGGATCCGCCCGTGAAGCCGAGGAACATGTCCATGTTGGACGGAAGATCAGCCTTGCCGGTCCCACCGGCAACGAGAGCTAGAGGTGTAGGCCCTGTTACGGCATCAGTCTGTGCTGCCATCCTCGGTAACGGCCAAGATGTCATCTGCGCTGCGAACGAGATAAACAGGAAGATTCTGGCTGTGATAGCCGGGTTTACAAAATTCCTGCCGATACCTCCGTACAGCTGCTTAATAACAACGATAGCTACAAAGCATCCGATGATTGCCATCCATACAGGGAAGCTGGATGGAACGTTAAACGCGATTAACAGACCTGTTACTGCGGCACTGAGGTCGCTAATTGTCTGTGGCTTCTTGGCTAGCAAATTGTAAATCCACTCGAATGCCACGCTGGCAACCACACATGATACGGAGAGTAGCAGAACTCTGGCCCCGAAGATGTATACGCTGGCAACTAGCGCCGGAAGCAGTGCAAGCAGAACAGTTCCCATTAATTTGGTAGTATCTTCGTCCGTAACGATATGCGGAGATGTCGATACTATCAGATTGTTATGAAATTTCTTATTATCCATTCTTCTTCGCTGCCTCCTTTACCAAGCCTTTCGCGAGCTTATTGGTAAAGCTCAAGGGTCTTCTCGCAGGACATACATATGAGCAGCTTCCGCACTCCATGCACTGCATAACCCTGAACTTATCAAGTGACTCTGCGTCATCTCTCTCGTAGAAATCTGCGTATAGCATAGGAACGAGCTTGAATGGACATGCGTGGTGGCAACGTCCACAGTTGATACATCCTGTCTCGGTCTTAACTGTAGCCGATTCCTTGCCGAAGCATAGAAGAGAACCTGTATTCTTAACAGTTGGAGTCTCATCCGAATGAGTTGCACGCCCCATCATAGGTCCGCCCATTACGATTTTCTTAGGCTCCTGCTTATATCCGCCGCAGAACTCGACAACATCAGCGATGCGAGTTCCGATTGGAACGAATACGTTCTTAGGCTCCGCAACAGCATCTCCATCTACAGTAATTCTCCTCTGCACAAGCGGCATGCCCGTTCTGAAGTACTGTCCTAGGATAGCGATTGTAGATACATTACAAAGGATTACTCCCAGCTGTGCCGGGAGCACACCGGCATTCATAACCTGACCGGTTGTCTCATATACAAGCACACGCTCGGCACCCTTAGGATATCTCGACTGCAGCTTGCATACCTCAATGTTATTGATACCGTTCTGCTGAATCAGTCTGTTCATATTGTCGATGGCATCAGGCTTATTCTCCTCGATGCCGAGAATTCCATTCTCGAGGTTGAGATACTTCATCGTTAGAAGCATACCGTCGAGGACATCCTGTCCATCCTCTACCATCACTCTGTTATCGCCTGTGATGAATGGCTCGCATTCAGCACCGTTAATAACTAAATACTTACACTCGTCTAGATTCTTTGGATCCATCTTGATGCTCGTAGGGAACGAAGCACCTCCTAATCCAACCATACCACTAGCTCGTACTGCCTTGACAAAATCCGCATGATTTTCAACGCGAGGAATCTGCACCTCTTCGCTGACATCCTGCTTCTTATCAGTCTCAATTACAATATGTGTCTCCATTCCGCCCATAGAAGAACGTACTGACGTAATATCGGTAACCGTTCCGGAAACGCTGGAATGAACCGGTGCGCTAACGAAAGCTTCTGTGTCACCGATCTTCTGACCGACCTTGACATAGTCACCCTTAGCAACGAGAGGCTGACAAGGAGCACCAATGCTCTGCGACATGCAGATTTCAACCACATCCGGAATCGGCATCACTTCGGTCTCACGACCTGCAGTATTCTTGTGATGCTTAACCAAAATGCTTGGTAGATGTTTACCTTGGCTCATCCTTAAGAACCCTTCCTTTCTTAGATTCGTACAAATAATATCCATTGCATAAGAGAAATTATACATCAAAAATACGTATAAGTCATCTTAAACTTCCTTGAAATCTTCACATTCAGGCGCAACTTTTATTCTTCCCTCTTCATCTACTCCGAGAACCACATGTTCTGCTACTAACTGATCTCTGACGTACAAGATAACATCTCTGCTGAGCACTTCACCCGGGCAGGCGATAGGGCTGCCCGGCGGATATGGGACCAGAGATTCATATAAGACTCTCCCCTCTGCGCTGTAAAGCGGCACGGTTTCATATCTGTCCGGAATTCCGCGCTGCTCCAGCATTGCCGAAAGCGCGGGATTCCGGGCAGGAGATGGAGAGTCCGCGGCTTTGCTGCTTGAATTCACAGCTTGCGAGGCGGAGTCCGCGGCTTTGCTACCCGCCTTCTCGATCTGCAAAGCGACTTCCGCAATTTTGCTATCCGCCTTCGTGTATTTAGAGGTGGAATCTGCAATTTTGCCACCTGAAGCCCCCGCCGAATCGGAATCCTGCAATTCGGTGCGGCGGATTCCGCCGCTATACTGCACCGAGATCTCACGCAGGGCGGCCAGCATATCCTCGTAGTCGCCTCTCTCGTTGCCGATTCCGGTCATCATCATTGCGTAGCCGCCGTGCGTGAGTTCAACCCAGATGTTCCGCTTCCGGAGCTCCTCCGCCAGCTGATCTCCGGATAGGCCGAGGGCTGACATTGTGAGATTTATCTTGGTATTGTCCAGTTCCGGACGCCGGATGAGATTGAGCCCTCGGATCCGGGCAGCCTCGCGGTAGAAATATTCGACGTCTGCTGCCCAGCTCTTGACCAGATTGTAGCCGTCCATTCTGAGTATCTGCTGATTGATGTCGAGGCTGCCCATCAGCAAATAACTCGGGCTGGTTGTCTGCAGCATGCGGATGAGCTCAGCTATTCGCGGAACATCCGGCCTCTCGGTGCAGATGTTGAGAATTGCGGAGCCGGTAAAGGACAGCAGAGTCTTGTGCGTGCTGTCGACAACGATGTCGGCTCCGCAATTCTCTGCCGCTCTGCAGCCCGCAGATAGTATCAATCTCTCGGGATCAGAACTCGGATTGCCGCTATTGCCACCGGCAGCAGCCCTGCCGTATTTGCTACTATCCAATCCCCTCAATCCCTGACTGCTGCCAGCGGGCTGCGGCGCACCGTCCCGCCTCAGGTAATCAAAAAAATTGAGGTGTGCACCGTGCGCCTGATCCACAATAAGGATGCGGCCGTGCAGGTGAACAATATCAGCAATCCGTTCAATATCAGACAGCACACCGTAGTAATTCGGACTGGTCACCAGCACGGCCTTAATCATAGGATCCGCCATCAGCGCTGCTTCTATCCTGTCAGGATCCAATCCCAGCTGCAGGCCGGTCTCCTCATCAAGCTCAGGCATTATATAGGACGGATTTATACCCCCGAGCCTGAGAGCCCCATAAACTGACTTGTGCGAGTTCCTGCCCATCAGCAGAGTATCCCCCCTTGGAACAGTGGCCAGAATAGCCGCCATCAGACCTGTGCTGCTTCCATTTACGAGAAGCTCGGTGTGTTTGACCCCGTACAGACCGGCGTAGCCGTTCATAATATCCTTGATGCGCTCCCGCGGCTGCTGCAGCGCGTCCGCACCCGGGATCTCGGTTATATCATTGCCCATAACAGTCTTGACGAAGTCGCCAAAGCCATATATCCCGTACAGCGTACTCCTGCCCTTGTGCCCCGGCATATGGAACGAAATCGGGCGTGACTCCTTGTGATATATCAGAAAATCCGTAAGACTTATTTTATTTTTCATATTTTCTATTCCTCCGCCTCCCGCTCTCCGTTTCAGCAATTCAGCTGCCACGCAGCTTTGGTTGGTATACATCACGTTGAGGTGTGTTTCTGCAGCCGATACATGGACTGCACATCCCCCTCAGCACGATGCCGTAAATGCAGTTCCTGAAATCAATGTGTATTTTTACAAATTGTGCGCATTGATACTAAAGTATGCATCGCAATTTGTTCTTGCTCTTGTAAGTAAAAAGCACAAAGAACAGATGCGACCTTATGGGTCATCCAATCCTTGTGCTTACGTCGCATTTCCAAAGGTAGGTGCGTATATGTGCATATATAACTCGTGTACGAGCTGTGATTATTCAATTTAAACTGTATCGGTCAGTGACCAGCTTATCCATCGTCCTTTGAACCTCATTCGCATTCAATTTAAACTGTATCGGTCAATGCCGATTACCGGCTCGGCACACATCCCCGGACTTCCGGGCAATTCGCTGTTGACAATTCGCCGTTGAACTGATAAACAGTCTGTTGCTGAACCGCAGATAAACCTCTGCTGTACAGACATAACTGTCACGCATTGGCGTCACACACAATCCGGCACCGAACTTACAGATAATCCGCTCAGGATCGACAGACAATCTGCCACCTGACAACAGCTATTCCCATGTACGGTCTAAACATGTAAGGATGCTTCGGAGTACAGGATTCGCAAGTTAATCGATAACAGATCTTCCCATGTATGGTCTAAGCACCTTCGGCACTACTACGCTGCCGTCTTCCTGCTGGAAGTTTTCGAGAATTGCTGCAACTGTTCTGCCGACTGCGAGGCCGGAGCCGTTGAGAGTGTGAACAAACTCAGGCTTAGCCTTTTTCTCTCTTCTGAAGCGGATATTGGCACGTCTCGCCTGATAATCCTCGAAGTTTGAGCAGCTGGAAATCTCTACGTAGCGGCTGTAGCTCGGCATCCATACCTCGATATCATACGTCATAGCTGAAGAGAATCCGAGGTCGCCTGTGCATAGCCTAACCACTCTGTAAGGGATACCCAGTCTCTGCAGTATCTCCTCTGCATCATGCGTCAGCTTGTCCAGCTCTTCATACGAGTTGTCGGGGTTTACAAACTTGACCATCTCGACCTTGTTGAACTGGTGCTGTCTGATCAGTCCTCTGGTATCTCTGCCTGCGGAGCCTGCCTCCTTGCGGAAGCATGGCGTGTAAGCCGTGTAGTACACAGGCATATCTTCCGGCTCGATGATTTCATTTGAATGAAGATTTGTAACAGGTACCTCGGCCGTCGGGATCAAGAATAAATCCTTGGCCGGCACGTAGAACATGTCGTCCTCAAACTTGGGCAGCTGACCTGTTCCGGTCATAGCATCGCGGTTAGCCATAAAAGGCGGCAGTATCTCGGTGTAGCCCTGCTCCTCGGTATGGAGGTCGAGCATAAAATTGATAACCGCTCTCTCGAGCTTAGCGCCAATGCCCTTATATACTGTAAATCTCGCGCCGGAAATCTTGGAAGCGCGCTCGAAATCAAGGATATCGAGATTCGTACCGATATCCCAATGTGCCTTTGGCTCAAAGCTGAACTCGGTCGGCTCGCCGAACTTGCGCATCTCGAGGTTCTCTGTATCGTCCACCCCCTCCGGCACATCAGGATTAGGGGTGTTAGGGACATTGAGCAGTGCATTGTGCAGTTCATCCTCCACTTTGCTAACCTCTGCGTCCAGAGTCTTGATCTTGGAACTCAGTTCCTTCATCTCCGCAAACAGCGCCGAAGTATCCTCGCCTGCCCTTTTGAGCTTAGGCACCTCGCGAGAGGCCGTATTCTGCTTATTTTTGAGCTGCTCCACCTCTGCGAGAAGTTCTCTTCTCCTCGTATCAAGCTTTAGCACATTGTCTATGCCGAAATCACCCTTGCCGCGTCTTTCGACTGCAGCCTTAACGCTGTCAAAATTCTCTCTGACTCTCTTGACGTCAAGCATTTCGTAACCTCCCTCTTCCTGCATCTTCCCGGTACATTCCTGAATTACTTAAATATTTAAAACAGATTCTTTATATAAGTGCTGTATGCACTCCTCAGCTCTTCGACCATCTCCTGAATCTTTAGCTCATAATCAGCAGCCGCATCGTAGTCACGGTTGTCGAGAGCCTCGCGTGCCAGTGTCAGAAGCGACTTGCTGTCGATGGAGTCCTTGCCGAGCTCGATTCGGAGCGCATTGACTCTTCTCCAGTTCATTATATCATAATCGGTTGCCTCAAGCTCATTGTGTCTCTTCTTGCAGTTTCTGACAAAATCCATCGAATTTGGCAGAATCCTATCGCGGTACTCCATCACCCACTTCATCGACATCTGAGCACGGTACGACATCACCACGTCTCTGGCGGTATCATCTCCGCCGGTGATTTTGGCAATCTCCTCCTCGGTCGTGTCAAATGCTCTCAAATTCTCCCACACTGTAGCCGGAGCCTTTCCGAACAAACGTGTTCTCTCTTCCTTCGTGAAGCATTCAAACACATTGAGCTCGGTCCTGTATTCTCTGTCCCTCTCCAGATAGAAGTCCGCCTGTCCGGCCTTCTTGGAGATAGACTCTGCGAGCCCTCTTGGTGTCTTGCCGGCCGCCAGGACAGCCTCGATTCCGTCGAGCATAAGCATGAATGCAGCTCCGACAACCAGATATGTGTTGCTATGCGGATTAGGCGATCGGAGTTCGAATCTGGTAGCCATCGGGTTCTTCTGGTCTCTCACCAGGCCGATCAGAACCGTTCTGTTTCTGGACGGTGTCACGCAATCCTTACCGAGCGAAGTTACAATGCAGACCGGAGCTTCATATCCCGGCTTGAGCCTTCTAAACGCATCGTGAGTCTGTGCCACAAACGGATTGAGCAGCTCGTAATTCTTGAGGATTCCCATCAGAGCTCCAAAGCCTACAGGGCTCATGTACTCGTTCCGTCTATCCTTTGACTCGAACAGGTTGACCATCTCGCCTGACTTAAGCTTAGCCGATACGCCTAGGTGAGTGTGCTCTCCGCTGCCTGCCACGCCCGGCATCGGCTTGGCGAGGAAGGTTACCTCGAGGTTGTTTGCGCGGAACACATCTCTGACGATGTGCTTGATCTGACCTTCGTTATCTCCAGCCTGAACCGGGCTCGAGAATTTCCAGTCTATCTCCAGCTGCTCCATGATATGGTCGTAATTTCCGGAGTTGCCCATCTTGGCTCTGACCCCGCCGACCTCTTTGTGTCCCATCTCTACGCCAAAGCCGTAGCGGTCGAGAATCTCAAGGGTCTGCTCGAGGGCTGTATTTACCGGTCCGATAGTCCTCTTCCAATATTGTTCCTTGAGCTCCTGTGAGGTGGACAGCTGATCTCTGTCCGCTTTGTCGTCCGGTGTCTTAACCCAGAACTCCAGCTCTGTCGCACTGGTCAGCGTTATCTCGTCGATGTCATCCACTGAACTGATGCCGTCCAGATAATCTACAACGTACGGGTATTTATGAAGCAGTCCCACAAGCCTGCTTGCGAACTTATCTATCGCTTCCTTGCAGAATATACGCGAACCGACCATTCTGTCGTTGTTGTGTCTGAGGAATGATGGGATTCTCAAAGTTCCGATTGGCAGACCTGTCGCATAATCCATGTTGCTGAAATTATACTCAACGTACCAGTTGACTTCCTTATCCGGAAGAATGTCTACTCTGGCATTTGCAAGGTTGGCAATCTCAGGAAGCGCAACACTGGATCCGTCCGTCTGAACTCCGTTTTCCAGCATTCTCCCCATATCGTCTATGAACGTCTTGATTGGAATCTTCTCATCTGTGAAATGACCTCCAAGGTCTACTCCCGCAAATGATACGAACTTAACCTCGGGGTGCGCTTTCAGCACCTCCTGTACCGACGCAATCCCATGCTCATCAGCCGGAATTGTAAAGAGCATCTTCTCCAGATCGAAGTTTATCATGTCTCTCTCCTTATCTAATAAAGTTCAAATTACTTGGTAAGCTGATCCAGATATCCTGACAGCTGATCTAAATATTCTCCATAAGCCTTCCAGTCACCTTCCTTCTGCGACTTGATGGCGTTATCGTAAGCTTCCTTGGCCTTGACAATCAGCTCGTCCTTGCTTGCGCCGGAGTTACCGCTCGACGCTGCTTGACTGCTTGTGCTGCCTGTATTCCCGGCACCATCACCGAACAGGTTCTCCAGCGCCTCATCGAGTGTTGATGCGTATGCAATCTTGTCGCCGTACGCAACGATAACTCTTCTGACCTCCGGAATTGCCTGGTTAGAAGCCTCAAGGTATACCGGTTCGACGTACATGATGGAATTATTTACAGGAATTACAAACATGTCGCCGCGCCTATATGTTGTACCCGACGAATTCCAGAGCGAGAATTCCTTGGCGATCTCGGAGTTCTGGTCTATCTGCGCCTCGACCTGCATAGGACCGTACACTGTCTTGTTCTTAGGCAGCTTGTACACGACGAGCTTGCCGTATTCATCTCCGTCATTTCGCGCCATCATGATGGCTGTCATGTTCTGCTTGGACTTAGGTGTAAACGGAATCATATTGATAAATTCCGCTTTCTTCTCGCCCGGCAGGTTGAAGATGAAGAAGCTGGAGCTCATCTGCTTCTCCTTCGTGCCGTATATCTGATGGGCAACGTCCCACATGTCTTCCTTCTGGTAGAATACCTTGACCTCGTTCATGTGATACTTGGTATAAGCATTGGACTGAATATTGAGAAGCGTCGAAGGATATTTGAAATGCTTCCTGATTCCCGCAGGAACCTCATCACTGCTCTTAAACAGCGTTGGGTATATCTTGGCGTACGTCTTGGCAATAGGATCGTTGTTATCCACCACGTAGTAGTTCACATCGCCGTTGTAAGCGTCTACAACAACCTTAATTGAGTTCCTGATATAGTTCGTCGTTCCAATCTGACCGGAATATGGTTCAGAGTAAGGATAGTTGCTGCTGGTCGTGTAAGCGTCAATAATCCAATATAATTTGCCATCGACAACTGTCATATATGGATCCTTCTCGTAGTCGAGATAAGGCAAAATCTTGTTAACCCTCTCGAGTATGTTACGGTTGATGATGATCCTCGAATCCTTGTTGATGTTCGACGACACAAGCATCTGCATGCTGCCCTCTCTTATGGAGAAGAGCAACCTGTTGATAAATCCGAGCTTAATGCCCGCCTTACCCTTGTACCTGGTATACTTGTTAGCATTTCCGTCCGGATAATCGAACTCCTGCTCGTCGCCGTTAACTATGATGTAATTGTTGGTGAGCTCACCGAAGTATATCTCCGGTCTCCTGATCTTGATCTCCGGTATGCTTGACTCCGGCGGAATGTTCTTGATCATTACATCCGGCTGTCCGTTCGCCGTAACCGAGTTGACCTTGGACAGCGCTACTCCATACCCGTGAGTGTATTTGAGATGCTTGTTGATCCATGTGTCGCTGATTTTGTTCTCGTTAATTTCTCTAGTCGAAAGGTAGGCCTGTGTCTCTGAGCCGTTGATCTCGTATCTATCTACGTCGACGTCATTGAAGTCGTAGTACTGACGTATACTCTGCGTCTGATTGTAATAATCCTTTACAGGCTCATAATCGTTAATCCTGATATTGCTCATTGTCGGCTTGTTGTTAGCAATATCCGCTGCAGTCAGATTGTTATCCGCTGCAAAGGAATCCACCTTAATCTTGTCAAGTCCGTACGCGTGGTTCGTATACTCGATGTTGTTCTTGATATACTTGCTTTCCTTGTTGATCTCGTCAGGAGTTACTATCAGGCTCTGTACACCGAGCTTGAGTGCAGTGCCGATAACCAGTACGCCAATCATGATAGCGGGGATCCTTATCAGCTTCCGATACTCCTTCTTGTGCACGTGTCTGACAAGCGTGACAGCTCCGATAACGGAGAGAACTGTTATCAAGATATAAGCCTTCTGGGTAATAGCGATATCTGTAAATCCTGCGCCATAGACCGTGCCTGTGTGTGCATGCAGCAGGGTAAACTGCTTGAGCACAAAATGTATTCCGAGCATGATATAGAAGATAACACCCAGAATCATCGCCTTTCCGGACGCCAGGCTGAACAGATGATCGATGTTGAGGCGGTTGACCTCTCGCCTCTTCGCTCTTCCCTTCCTGTTCTCCTTGGTGACGCCCTTGACAAACTTGCGAGCCATATCTTCGAAGGGATCTCTGCGCTCAAACGGTATGCTGTTATCCGATCTGTCGTAGTTCTCACGCTCCTCGTCAGCTGTATTTCCAAACTCCTCAAAATTATCATCTCTATCGAATCTGTCGAAGATATCCGGTGTCCTGACGGACAGCAGGATTGCATAGTAGATGAGAGTTACGATTACGACTCCGACGATAACGAAAATCGCAATCGAGTTGAGCTTGGTAAGGAACTCGAGCTTGAACACATAAAAAGATATATCCAATCCGAATATCGGATCCTTGAGGCCAAACTTCGTAGAATTTGCGAACATCAGGAATGACTGCCATGTGTTTGTGGCGGAAACAACTGCAGCAATGAGACCAAACACCACTGAAACCACCCAAGACAGCACGTTGAGTCTGTGCATGTTGGGAATCTCATGTGACTCTATCTTGCTGAAATAGCCCTTACGAAGACTGTTGAGGTACAGTCTAACCAGTAGTCCGGCGATTATGAATATCGGAATACCGAGCTTAACCTCTGTCAGAATCTGTGTCCAGAATACCCTCGTGAAGCCCAGCTCGCTGAACCACATCCAATCAGTCAGGAAGCCTACGCAGGTGCCGAGCACAATCAGAATCAGAAGCACAAACAGCAGAACGCTACGTAATCTCTTGCCGCGCTTCTTTTTACCTGAGTGGTCCTCCGACCTTTTAAATTTTCCAAAATTATCCAGTATACGCATGATTTTCTCCAAAAACCACATAATGCAGCGGTAGCTGTTAAGCCTGCCGCTGCATTTACGTTTAAATTACCCTTACAATAGCAATTCAGATTTATCACCCAGCGATGCGAAATTTGTAAATTTTCCAATGATTCCGCTAATCTGTTGGGCGATACCGCTATCCGGTGCAAAGTTGAGTATCAGTATTACCACCAGCAGCAGAACCAGTAATATCGCTACAATTACCGCTATTACAGTGAGCACACCGCCTTTGCCTACTTCTTCATCATCGTCGTCATCGACAACTGTAGGATCTGCTGCACTTGCTGCGATAACAGCCTTCTGAACGGGTGAGCTAACCAAGGTGGTGGCAGGCGTAACAGGCTCAGTCACGTTTGCACTCATGCTCAGCTCTGATCCTTCCTCATTCTTAGCAGCCTCAAGCTTAGCCGACTCTGCCTTAACTGCAGCCTCAACAGTCTCATGATGACCCTCAACTGCAGGAGTCTCCTCAGTCTCGTTCTCATCCTGATAGTCCGCAAGCACGTCTTCCATCAAAGTGTAATCTGCGCTTCCGTCCTGCAGCTTCTTGTACTCTTCATCGAGCAGCTGCTGGAATTCTTCGTTCTTGCGATATAGAGTATAGAATTTGTCGATCTTACGAGTTGCCTCCATACTCTTGTCATCTACGTCTTCTCCAAAGAGGTCTTTCTGAAGGTCATCAATCGACATAACCTCTTCCTGCGTCGGAGTATCTGTATCATCAGCAACTGCATAATTATTAGCATCTGCAACATCATCTGCCGAGAACAGTATATTTGCCTCTTCATCCGGTTCACCATCTATAGTGTCAAAGCCAAGTCCGGCAAGCTCTGTTTCTGCACTTGTAAGTCCGCCCTTTGCGGTCGAAGCGTCCTTGCCAAGCGCTGCTGCAGATTTTGTCTCGGCTGCAGGCGCAGCAGTCGGTGCTGCAACCGGCTCGTTTGTCAGCTCTTCAACTGATACGATGTCTCTAGACGG
Organism: Mogibacterium sp. CM50; assembly: GCF_000293155.1. NCBI lineage: Bacteria > Bacillati > Bacillota > Clostridia > Peptostreptococcales > Anaerovoracaceae > Mogibacterium > Mogibacterium sp. CM50. The sequence continues at coordinate 39,324 of NZ_ALNL01000022.1, forward strand.
CAGCTCAACAGTTTCAGATGGATCTTTGCCGAGTAGCTCAGCTAATCTCCTCTGAAGATTTGCAATCTCGCTCTCGATTTCCTTAGCTACTGCAGACTCAGCATCTGCCGTTGCAACTACTGCACCATTTGCTGCCCCGGCCTTAACCTCAACTGCCGCTTCAGAAGCCTGTGTAATCGGCGCCTTGACATCCGTCTCAGCTTCTACTGCTGAAACCACAGGTGCTTCAACCTTAGTCTCTGCCGACTTCACTTCATCACCGGAAGCGTCCCCCATATAGAGCTCGGAATAGTTCACCGGCTCATCATAAGGAACATCTATATCCTCGTCACCAAACGTGAAATCATCAACCTCGACATCCTTAAGCTCTGTCTTAGGTGCGAGATCATACTCTGTTTCCGGTTCCTTGCTGTCGTCTGTAACCTCATCGTACGAGAATGTCTCCGGTTCATCGTCGTCATCCTCATCGTCAAGCTCTACGTCTTCAGCTGCACGCTCCTCGGCACGTGAGACTCTACTTGGCGTCACGTAGTCGAGATACTGACTTAAAGTTTCTTCGTCCTCATCTGTGTCTTTGATATCTACATCGAAGTTAAACAGGTCATCGTCGGTCTTGTCTGCCGGCTCTTCGTCCTTGTCATCGCTTCCGTGCATAAACTTGGACAGCTCGGACTCAAATTCATCCTCCGGAAGCTTAAACTCATCTCTGGTCTCAGCCGCTGAAACGTGAACCATGTCGTCAACAAAGTTATGTGGCGGCTCTGCCCGGAACACCTCCTCGTGCGACTTGCGACGAGCGTTGATATACTCATCGAAATCAGCCGAAGCTGCATCGAGTCTATCCGAAGCTTCCTTCTCACCTGATTCTGCTGCTTTCTCGTTCTGCTCGAGCTCAGCAACTATATCATCCTTGAGTTCTGTATAACCATGTGTATGTTCTCTGTCTGCGTCAGGAAGAATCGGTTCGCTGTAGTCAAAATCGTCAGCAGTCGACGCATCTTCAGCTGCCTTAGCCGCCTTCTCCCGTTCTTTCTTCTCCTGCTTCATAACCTCGATAAAATTCATCGTGCGTCCACGCCCGGCTGCCGGAGCAGCGGCAGAATCGCGCTTAATCATTTCCTCGAGCGGATCAACTGTCTCGGTCTTAACCTCGGGCTCGGCTGTCTTAGGCGCTTCCCACCCGGTATTGAATGCATTGAACGAATGAGTTGCCGTCTCCGTGTCTCCATCGTCTATGCCGGTTGTCTCCCAAGGCGATCTGACGTTTCTCACAGGTTTCTTATGACTCTCCTCGATCACCGAGCTCCAATCAAAAGAGACTGAAGAGACTGAGCCGGTTTTCTTCTTAGGCGCTGTAACTTCGGAGTCTACAGCTCCGAAACCAAAGTCGAACTTCGTAGAAGATTCGCTCTTGTCCATCATATTTCCTTCTGTATTCGACGAACTAAATGCTGTATGTTCGTGTACTGACTGTTCTGCATCGGGATTGATTCTTGCACCACATACGCTGCAAAATCTAGCGCCCTCTGCTACTTCGTTGCCACAATTGCTACAGAACATTATTACCTCCCAAATTGCTTAAGCACACACTTGATATACCATCCAGCATGCCCGGTTGTTAATCTTCTATAAAGATTCATTGGAAATTATACATCAAGGAAATATTAATATCAAGATTTCGCTTGCAATTAGTGGAATTTGCGCACTATATGAGTTAATTATCGGTAAATTATCCTGATTTTGCACTATCCTTTTGTGTTTCGATTCCGAGGCTATTTAATTGCACCGCGGCGATGGTGCTGCTCCCACGCTTTATTGACTGTCTCCGCCAATTCATTTATATAGCTGTATAATAGCGCACCGGCTCGATCATGATCTTGGATCAACGCCGGTAGTTCTTAGCAATCTTTATTGTTGCCGGCGGATACAGGCGGATACTTTTTTCAAAAAATCCCATTATTATGCTTGACGAGATATTAAATCGATGCTAGAATACATAAGCTGTCAGGCAGACAAATTAATATGTGTGATTAGCTCAGCTGGCAGAGCACCTGACTCTTAATCAGGGTGTCCAGGGTTCGAACCCCTGATCACGCACCACGCAAAACACCGCAATTCCAATGAGTTGCGGTGTTTTTCTGGGTCTATACCTTTCTTTGTGGTTTAAGGGGTAGCTATTCCGCAGATTGGGGTCTAAAATACACCGTGCCTATGTCAGCTTTTGTGGTGTAAGTGCGGTGCTTTTTCCCTTTGCCATGCTATCATTTTTGGGGAATCGAGAAAGCATGAAAGGAACTTAATAAATATACGAAAAAACTTATCATAAATATGTTTAACCTGGAACAGCATATATTGAACAACTGGATATTATATCGTGCGGTAATGAGAGTTTTGTAACTATTACATTACAAGTTAAACCTGCTGTTTGCCCTCGATGTAGTAACTACTCCAGCATAATCTACGATTTTTCTCATTAGTTCATAAATGCACAAGATTGTCAGTTAAGTATGTTAGTATTGATATGTGGAATACTTTATAGAGATATTGTCTCTGAGTATTTTCCTAAAGCAGTGATTTGCGTTGACAGTTTTCATGTCATACGAATGATTAATCATGCTCTTGCAGCTAAGCTCCTTTTGCCGAATGGCCTTCTATTTTTTAATTTTTTGCCACATATGCATTATCATCTAACACTTGTTTCTCAATAGTATTTTTTATTTTTACACCCAAAGCCAATACCGTTTCCATATCGGATACCGTACCTGTTCCGAAAGGGTTGAACGACGTATTCCCTGTAATAGTTCTGTATTCTTTTGGCCTGGCTCTAAATGATATATTATCTTCTTCAGTTCCTATATCTACATGGACCAGCTTATCGTTTGAAGCTTTTATTTTACAGGACAGGATTTTACCCGACACAACTTCCTTTTCATTTTTCCAAATTCTTATACTGAGCTCGTCTAAATTCACAACAAATTTATTTGCTGCATTTTTCCGAGCTTTCTTAATCAAAAAATATGTCAGATACAGTGCCGGCACAAATACAAAAGATCTAAAGAGTAGCGGTGCGCTTCTGAAAGAAGCATACATTTCTGAATAAAATATTATCAAATAAGTTGTCAGCGCGGGAAGCAAAATACTTACCGGCAAGCATAACCCCATAACAATATCATCCTTTGATGTCCCGGCTACAAATTCAAACTTCTTCATTTTGTTTTATCCACTAATATCATCCTTCTACTACAATTTCAAATTCTCCAGCTTGTTGTCCTGTCGCTTTATCTTGCGCGTAGTCGTCCTGACGAAGTCCTCCTTGCGCACGTAGACCTCGCGTATACGCTTGAATGGGGCGAGTCCCATATTCAGCTCAGTGATCACGCCCTTGAGCAATGTCTCCAGCTCACCGTCCGCCGGAACGCTACCGAGCTCGTACTTTATCTCATCCTTGTCAGGCAGCAGCTGCACTGCAACCACGTCCTCGGCTTTGCCGGACGCAAAAACCATCGAATCGGAGATATAAGGATGTCTGTTGATATAATCCTCGATTTCCTCCGGATAAATGTTCTCCCCGGCCTTTGTGACGATTACGTTCTTGGCGCGTCCTGTCAGGAACAGCCAACCATCCTTATCAAAATATCCGACGTCCCCGGTTCTCAGCCAGCCGTCCTCAAGCACTGCCGAAGTCTCCTCGGGAAGGTTGTAGTAACCAAGCATGACATTTGGCCCCTTGTAGATGATCTCTCCGACACCTTTGGCGTCCGGGTTGATGATGCGCACGATACCTGTCTCGACCGGAACTCCAACCGAGCCTGACTTATCGTACCTGGTCTTAGCAGAGCTCTGCGGAGTGCCTGTGATCAGCGGCGTGCATTCCGTCATACCGTAGCCCTGAAGCACGATGATACCGAAGTCTTCAAAATCCCTGCAAATATCAGGTGCCAGTGCTGCAGCTCCCGTGATAACTATGCGCAGCTTGCCGCCGAGCTCGTTGATAATCTGCTTGAATACTGTCCTGCTGACGTTGATACCGAACCTGCGTGCATTGCGGCTAGCCTTAACGGCTCTCCTGAACGTCTTCTCCTTACCGGACTTTTTGATAGTCTTCATGATGCGACCGTGAATCATCTCCAGCACCCTCGGTACTACGATGACTACGGTATTCTGCGCCTCGTGCATGTTCTTAACTATATATTTCATGCCCTCGCAGAACGCTGTGCTGGCTCCGCGGTAGAGTACCAGCAGCATTCCCAGTGTACATTCGTACGTATGATGGATAGGCAGGATTGACAGCGTCTTGTCCCACGGATGGATGTTGGCGATACGGCACACGTCCATGATGTTGACCGTGATATTTCGGTGGCTGAGCACCACACCTTTAGGGGTGCCGGTCGTTCCCGATGTAAACAGGATTACCGCCATGTCGTCAGGATTAAGCTCTGCATCCGTGAATGCAGTGTTACCCTTCTTCAGCTCAGCTTCGCCCTGCATTAACAAATCTCTCCAGCGGTATAACCTTCTACCGATTCTTTCAAATGCACTTGTATCCTTGAGCAGCGATTCCGGCTTCGCGTCGAGAGACGTTCTATCCCCGTAGAACTCGGTGACTATCAGGTTCTCGATTGTGATGATATTTGACAGCTTGAAAGCGCATTCTGCCGAGCACACAACCGTATGGCAGTTTGCAGCATCCAGCAGATTCTTGATCTCATCTCCGCTGAGATCCTTATCGATCGGTACGACAACCATTCCCGAATTCATGGTTGCCAGATATGAAGCAATCCACTCATAGCTGCCCTCGCCGATAACCGCAACGCGGCGTTCGTCATCGACTAACTGCAGCAACATAGTTCCAAGTGCTTCAACGTCGTGAGCCAGCAGTTCATACGAGATGGGCAGATATTCTCCACCTCTCTCGGCTTTGACCCAAAAGGCCGCTCTCTCACTGTATCGCTCTACGCTACCATTCAGCAGATCCTTGAGCGTAGTCATCTCTCTGATATCCTTGTACCAATAACGACCGCATTCCGAGCCCCTTCGTTCAATGAAGTCATTTGCCCCAAACGGCTTTGACACGGATTCTGCTGCAGCTCCGGCTTCAATCACACTATTGTTCTCATTCATGGCAAGCTCCCCCTGCTCGTTTCCCCTATTTTCAGAGTTTCGTCCTATATGATATCACAAATTTTATATAAAAATAAGGCGCACGTTCTTTGTACGAAACTTTCGCATCGCTTTGTGTGCGGAATTTTCACACAGACTTTAGATTCAATTTAGACGTGTTTGGTACAATCAGCTCTGTAAGTTATTCTGAACGTAAGGAGACTGTATGAATTATACTAAGATTAGAACGACTGCACACATCGTGTCACTCATATGCTTACTACTCATTTTCGTAGTATCTACGAGCAAGTATGTTGCAGCTGCTACTCAATCTGATTCTACTCGTACCGGCATCCCCGCTAAGATAACTGCTCAGCACAAGCAGGAATCCGACATTCCAGATTGCACTGAGATCGAAGTTGCTGTCGATGCTGCTTCCGTATCTCTTCCTAACATAGCAGATGCAGCAGCAGATAGGGTCGCTGATCATGCGACCGCCAGCACGTATTCAGCTCCTTTGGTTGCAACCGGAAACAGCAAGATCAAGGAAGCCGAAGAACAGAAGAAGGAAGAATCCAGGAAAAAGGTTGCAGAAGAGGCTAAAGCAGGTGGTTCAAGCCGTGACGGCTCTGTTACTTACACTTACAACGGAAGCATTCTCAGCAAGTCCAGAGGCACCAACAATGGACCTTCGGGCAAGGAGACTTACTACAACCTCAACATGTCGAGAGTGGTTGCTGCTATGAGCAGATACGGGTATTCGTCCTCAGACTACTGGGTCAGAGCAGATGGAGCTAAGATGCTCGGCAAATATGTAATGGTTGCTGCTAACTATAATAAACACCCTAAGGGTTCTCTGGTTGCTACATCACTTGGAACCGGAATCGTCTGTGATACAGGAGGTTTTGCAGCGAGTCATCCAACTCAGATAGACATCGCGACAAATTGGTAAGATTTTAGGGCTTTAATGTTGGCATTTGCACAAGCAAAGGCTCCCATGATCCTAGCGCCGAATGGATGTCAAACGATAAACCTCTATACTATAGATTTATATAGCTGATGCGGGTTTTTGTTAAAATAAGAAGCTGTACGTGCTTACCACCGGCTTGTGTGCCGCTTACAGCAGCAGGAGTTTTTGTTAAAATAAGAGACTGTACATGTTTTGTGCAAACTATAAGCGCTGATATAGGATTTGTTAAAAATTACGGATGGGCAAGAACCGCTTTTTCGGTTTCTGCCCACTCTTCAATAATACAGCAGTTTAGTCAGATTCATAAGGTCTGCCTAAAACAAGCTTATTTATATTATAGGTTTTTCCTGCCGGGCGTTCTTCAAAACAGATTCCCGGCGGGGAAGGCTGTTTCTTCGGTAGGTGAATAGCGCAATCATTCTTCATTGTTGTGCTCGGAATATTGTAAATTTTCATTCACACTGCCCCTTTTCAGATTCTTTTATGATAAAATCCAACCTATGAAAATTTTAGTAATTGTGATGTTTATACTCATGTACGTTGTGATGATCTTCTTCCAGAAATTCCGCGTGCATGCCGCGTTGATTTCAGCAGCGGTTTTTTTAATAGCCGGTGTAATGTCACTGAGCACTGCGATTCAATCTGTGAACTGGAATATCCTGCTGATGATATCCGGCACGATGATTCTCGTGCATTATTTCATCGATTCAAAGATGCCGAACAAGCTTGCCGACATACTTCTGGACAGGTCAAAAAACATGATGATGGTCATCATCTTCATGTCCCTTTTCTCCGGATTTATTTCCGCATTTGTTGACAATGTTGCAACGGTTCTAATGGTTGCGCCTGTAGGACTCGCCATCTGCCGCAAGCTCAATGTATCTCCGGTTCCGATGACTCTATCGATCGCAGTTTCTTCAAATCTGCAGGGGGCGGCAACACTCGTTGGAGATACGACTTCAATGATGCTCGCTTCTTATGCAAAGATGGATTTCTCATCCTTCTTCATATTCCACGGAAAACCGGGGATGTTCTTTGCCGTTGAATTGGGAGCTCTTGCGACAGTACCTGTTATGATGGTGTTATTTAGAAAAAGCAAACAACCTGTTGAGGCTAAAGAATTTACTGAGATCAAGAATATAGTTCCAACCTACATGTTGATCGGATTGATAGCAACACTGATATTCGTGTCATTCTTTCCTAACAAGCCGGATATGACGAACGGCGCCATCTGCATGACGTTTGCAGTCGTTTCCATCATTATCGACTATGCGAGAACAAGAGATGGAGACCGTACAATCGCAGCTTTGAACGGCGCGGATATAGAGACACTGCTCCTGTTGTTCGGACTGTTTATCATAATTGCCGGGCTTACCGAAGCAGGTGTGATAAGAGACATTTCAAATCTTATCGTGCGCACAGGTGGGAACAATATGTTTCTCCTATACACTATTATCGTCTGGGGTTCAATACTCATCTCGGCATTTGTCGACAATATCCCATACGTTGCAACCATGCTCCCTGTCTTGCAGGGTGTAACCGCTTCGTTGGGTATCGACCCGACAATGCTGTATTTCGGGTTGCTCTGCGGAGCAACGCTGGGCGGCAACCTCACTCCGGTCGGAGCATCTGCAAATATCACTGCGGTGGGGATTCTCCGCAAGAACGGCGAGATAGTAACCTTTGCCGACTTCATGAAGATCGGTGTTCCGTTTACGCTGACGGCTGCTACAGTCGGATATGTATTTATCTGGTTCGTATACAGCTAGGCAGACATATAAATATTCACCAAAGGTGAGTCTATATCCTCTTTTTGTGAATTTAACGACTGCATCTAAACGATGCTGCCCCTGCTCCGACTTGCCGCAGCAATATCAATCTTCCGCATAGCAGTCATTAAGAGCAGGCTTTATTTAACTTGCTATTTACCAAGCTTCCTGAGCACCTCTATCAGACTCAAATCCGAATCGTAAACCGGCTTTCCGGCGGTATTGAGCTCACCGATCGACACATTCTTATTCTTTCCGTGAAAGTCGCTGCCTCCGCTGACGAGCAAGCCTCTCTCTCGAGCCATCTCGATCAGCATGGATATCTCCGCCTCGTCATATCTGGAATAGTAGCATTCGAGACCCTGAATTCCGAGGGTCTGCAGGATATCCAGTCTACTCTCGAGTTCGGCTCTGCCCATGTGCTTCTCGTTCTCACCACCCAGCGGATGTGCCCAGACGGCAATTCCCCCGGACCTTCGGATAGCCCGTATCGCCTGCGCTGCGGGGATCCTGTTGTCAACTCCAAATTCCAGATACCTGTTTATAACCTCAGTTCTGGTTCCCGGGATACCTCGCCTCATCAGAATGTTGGCGATATGCGGCTTGCCGGCAGCCGGAATCGCTTCCAGCTCACCTATCTCATTGGCGGTCAACTCTATACCATTCACCTCCTTGAGGTGCTCTATCCTGATAGCCAGCTTAGCCTCACGCTTGGCTTCGGCTTCCGTGAGAGCCTCTACGAAGGCCGGATGTGTCTCATCGTACGAGTATCCGAGGATATGGCATTTGATAGTGCCGGATTTGCAAGAGAATTCTATCCCTCTGTAAAATTCCATCCCCTTCGGAATCATGTCTGCCACTCGAGTCGCCCCGGCTACCGTGTCGTGATCGGTAAGCGAGAATACTCTCACCCCCGACGCCTGCACTCTGCGCACGACCTCCTCCGGACTGTAAGATCCGTCGGATGCGTTGGTGTGCAGATGCATATCGACCAACAGTTGATCCTCCTTCAATGCCTACACCAACCTTTCAACTCAAACTTTGCTTAAACTGCAGGACAGCTACTTCTCCGGTTCAAACTTCATGCCTTTAGTCTTGGCCACTTCCTTGCCCTCGGCGCTAAATACAGCTTCGACACCCTTCTGCTTCTTGATGAAGGCCTTGCCGCCGTCGACACCCTTCATAAGACAGATTGTGCTCATAGCATCGACATCCATCGAACGACCTTTCTTTGCTACCAGGCTGACTGCTTCAAGTTTAGTCTCTGCCGGATAGCCAGTCCTGCTGCTCAGCACGTGATGATAGATCTTGCCGTCCTGCTTGAACTGCCTCTCGTAGATTCCCGAGGTTACGACCGTCTGATCTTCGGCCTTTGTTGTACCGATTATCTCTGTCCTGTCTGTAAAAGGCTTCTCGATGCCTATAACGAAATCGCTGCCGTCCGGCTTACCTCCAATAGTCACAATATTGCCGCCGAGGTTGATCACCGCCGAGGTTACACCCTCCTGCTCCAGCACCTTGGTTATCTCGTCTGCAACATAACCCTTGGCGATTCCTCCCAGATCAAGCTTGGCCTGCGGGTCAGCCAATCTGATCTTGTTGCCGTCAAACTGCACGTTCTTGTAGTTGACATGCTTCAGTGCCTCGGAAATTTTGGAAGAATCGGGAACCTGCGGATTTTCCGCCTGAAAATTCCACAGACCCGATACGGAGCCGATGGTGATATCGAAGTCGCCGTCGGACAGCTCGCCGTATTTGACACCTGCCTTTACGACCTTCAGGGTATCCTTCCCTACAGTAACCCAGTTTCCGCCGGCACTGTTGATCCGGCTGACCTCACTGGAATCGATGGTGTTGCTGAGCGTGTTCTCAAGCTCGCGGCAGCGGTTGTAAGCCTTGTCAATAGCCTTGTTGGCGCGATCCGCATCCAGTCCGCCCTTCATATCGTATACAGATAGCTTGCAGACAGTATCCAGATAGAAGCCCTCCTTTGAAATCGGCTCAACATCCTTGGTGTTATGGCATGCGGTCTGTGTTATAATTACCGTTGCGATTATTATGAATAATAATGAAAGTTTTATGGTTTGTCTTTTAATTCTTATCAATGTAGTACCTCATATCGTGGGGTGACGGGGAATAACATATAATGATCAAAGGATTTGTAAGAAAAGCTGATATTGTCCTCTTCATCATCCTCATATCGTGTGGTATCGCCTCATCAGTATGGCTCAGCATGACAAGCCATTCGGGTGACAAGGTGAATGTGACAGTAGACGGCAGAGAGTACGGTGTGTACAAGCTGTCCGAGGATAGAACAATCGCTATCAAGCGAGGCAATAAGCTCAACATAGTCAAAATAAAACACGGTTCCGTGACGATGGCCGAAGCGTCGTGCAACAATCAGGTATGCGTCAAGCATAAATCGATCAGCAAAACCGGCGAGAGCATCATCTGCCTGCCTAACAAGGTGGTCGTTGCAATCAGCGGAAAGGGGGCGAACAGGTATGACTCGGTCTCGAGCTAAACGCTCAAAGGGTTCACAGCTCGGCACACCGCGCGGCCGCAGCAAAAGTGTCGCAACCGTTGCGCTGCTTGCATCTCTAGCGCTAATTCTATCGTATGTCGAAGCTATTATACCATATACACCGGGGATTCCGGGCATCAAATTAGGGATAGCTAACTTGGTTGCAGTGGTTGCTCTCTACAAGCTGTCTGCCAAGCATGCGCTTCTGTTAAATTCCATTCGTGTTGTAGTTGCAGGTCTGCTCTTCACGGGAGTTTTTGGCATGCTGTACTCACTCGCAGGTGCGACAATCAGCCTTATCGGAATGATCCTGCTCAAGAAAACCGACATCTTCAGCGTCACCGGTGTCAGCATGGCCGGAGGCTTCCTGCACAACATGGGGCAGCTGATGATAGCAGCTATCCTGATTCACGATATAAGGATCTTCTACTATCTGCCGGTGCTGATGATATCGGGGACCGTCGCGGGAATTGCTATAGGTATTGCGTCGGAGATGGTGATAAGACGTGTGAAGCTTATATAATAGCATTCGCTATTGTATTTCCGTGGTTATGTCCTATACTCTGTTGTCCTAATACCTTATATATAATCATGCCGCCAGTCGGCTTGCTGCCCGTATTCCACAGACCGCGCAGGTCGAGCCACTTGTACTCGCTGTAAGTGACAGCTTTTACCTTAAGTCCCTCAAGTGTCTCCTCGTATCCGTTGACGAGATACCAGTGCCACACATACTCCTCATATCGCTTGTCCTTATGCCTGAGAGTCAGGAACGGTATGGGAAGTCCCGCGTCTATCTGCCGCTTGACCTTTTCCGCAGCCACCTTGTAGGAGTTATCGCCTCCAAAAGCATCCACCGCTATCCGCTCTTCCCCGGCATCACGCAGGTATCTGCTGTAACCGTCTACATATATGGATAGCTTGTTGATGCCCGTCAGTCTTGGGCTTAGATATGGCTCCATGATGTGAGCAAAATCCACGTACTCCTTCCTGTTTATCTCCTTGCAATCGAAGGGATATAGCTCGGTCATGCCAAATTCACGCGCAAAATAAATGCTGCTCTCGCACGCTGTCTCCGCACCGCAGCCACCGAGCCGCATCCAGTAGGTTCGGAACCAATCCTGGTTGCCGCCATATGAATTCCCTATGTAATGATGATTTAATTCACTCTTCATACCCTATAATCCCCATCCGCAATTATCTGTCAGCAATCTATAAAAGTAAAAGCAGGGCAATCATGCCCTGCGTCGTATCGAAGTCCTAAATTCCAATCGGAATATGTCCTATGCCTCTAATGCTGCATTGAGCGCATTCACCAGCTGATCGGCGTCGATTCCGTGAACTGCAGCTGCCTGGCCTATTGACTCGCCCTGAGAAGCCGGGCATCCGATGCACATCATTCCGTGCTGGAAAAATGTCTGAATCAGATCAGGGTTCTCGTTGATAACGTCTCCGATAATCATATCCTTGTTGATAGTAGCCATATATATTTCATCCCCTTTCCGAATGTCATTTCTAAATGTCTACTGCAACATTAACATTTTTGGCTTTATAAAATCAATAGCTCTTACGTACATTTTTAAATTCCTACTAATTCACTGTGAATTCACTTTACATATTGAAATTTAGTGCTATAATGAATTGTCAATTTTGTAAAATCTAATCGCACAATGCAATAAAAAGGATGCACAAGGGAGATGCTAATGTTAGAATTCAGACCTGTCAAACTGGAAGATCAAGACTTTGTCAAGACCGTCATTTGCTCAAGCGGATGTCACGGCGCTGACTACAGCTTTGCAAATCTATACATTTGGAGGCGCGCATATGAGCCTGAAATTGCGTTCGTGGGAGAGCGTATGGTCATAAGAATGCCGAAGTACGGATATATATTTGCATATCCTAAAGGCAGCGGTGACGTGAAGCCGATAATCGAAGAGCTGCGCACCGACGCACACTCTCGCGGACAGAGGCTGGTGATGCGCGGACTCACACCTAAGACAATGGAGGAATTTGAACCAATCTACGGGGATCAGTTCAACATAGAAGAGAACCGCGAAGATGCCGATTATATCTACACAGTCGAGAAGCTCCGCGATCTGCGTGGCCGCAAGCTTTCGTCCAAGCGCAATCATATCAGGCATTTCGAGAGAAACGGCGAATGGGAGTTCAAGCTTATCGAAGGAGGCAAGGATATACAAATTGCCAAGGCTTTTGTGACAGAGTTCTACAAGGAGAAAGGCGACTCGGATCTGGTCAGGGAGGCCGACGCTATAGATCAGATGTTCGAGCACTACGAGGCACTCGGATTTTTTGGGGGACTACTATACCAGAAGGGCGAGCCCGTTGCTTTTACAGCAGCAACGCAGCTCGATCCTCTCACGATGGACGTCCATTTTGAGAAGGCTCTCCCCGGAGTCGAGGGCGGCTATACTATGGTCAACCGTGAATTTGCCAGGGCAATCTCCGAGAGGTTCCCTGACGTGGAATACATCAACCGCGAGGAGGACATGGGCATTGAAGGTCTCCGCAAGGCCAAGGAGAGCTATCATCCTGACATATTGCTCATGAAGTATACAGCTTATGAAAAATAAATATATCATCAGACCCAGAGAAGCCCACGACGACAGCGAGTTCATCGATCTGCGCAGAAAAGTATTTGGGGACGACAAGGAATTTATAGACTTTTTTGACAGCTGCTTCCAAGATGACTATCTGGATCTTGTAATCATCGAATCACTTGATGACAAGGAAGTCCTGCAAGCAGCGCTCACCCAGTTCAATATGGGACAGCTCGTAGTTCCCGCCTGGAAGCAGTCTTCCCTAGACGGCAAACAGATCGAGATCAGCTATGCCATCTGCACTGATAAAATCGCACGCGGTAAGGGCTACGGCTCTCATATTACAGTATATGCCAGAGAATTGGCCGAGAGCAGCCGCAAGCTGTCGATGCTCTCACCTGCTGAGCCGAGTCTGATAGATTTTTATGCTCCGCTCGGCTACAGAGAATTCATGTACGCAGAGCAAGGCGTCGTAGCCGCAGATCTTGCCGCTGCGCAATGCGAAATTAGGGATATACTGGCTGCAAGCAGTGCGGTTGCGAGCTGCGCTGAGTCCGATACCCTGACTGCGAGCTGTGCGGCTGCGGGTTGTGCTGAGTCCGATACCCTGACTGCGAGCTGTGCGGTTGCGAGCTGCGCTGAGTCCGATACCCTGACTGTGAGCTGTGCTGAGGCGAATAGTGATGATACAGATGGTAATATTCTCCCGGTTTCTGACGACTGGATAATAAAATTCGAGAATATTACCCCCGAAAAATACAACTGCTACCGGGAAGCGATTCTAGCGGAGCGCGCCCACATCAAATTGTCAGAGGGCGCGCTTCGATTCGTGGCCGGCTCTGCCGCCGGTGCGGGCTGTGCCGGCCTACTGCTTGTCAGCGCTGTCAGATGCGCAGGATCAGCAGATGGGGCGCAGCGGACTGCGCGCGCCGAGGCTGCGCACACTGCGCATGTGGCTACAGCAGCCGAGGCTGCTGCGGATGGGGCGCAAGGGGCTGCGCGGAATGAGGTCGGATTTGCTGTGAACCGAGCTGCGCGGGATGAAGCTGCTACGAGTGTGAACCGAGCTTCATCGGCTGATGTCGGACTCGATACAGGGGATGCGCTGCCCCTTGCGATCGCAGCGTGTGAGACCGGCGAGGTGCCGGGCTCTCTCGCTGCGTCCGAGCTCCTTACCTTTAGTGAAGTCGGAGGCGACAAGGAGCTTGGCACTGCAATTGCGAAGGCGCTCGCTGCCAGATCCGGCAAGCATAGCTGTGAATACATGATGCCCGGCATAGCCGGCAGCAAATCGACTGCTGCGTTGGGTCTGCTTGCTGCCGACGACGATGATCTGACGGAGATATACGGGGGAGAACAAGGTGAGTATCTGCCTTATATGGGATTTACATTCGGCTAGGAGCTTAATAGGCTATCTAAATTTGGAATTGTCAATTATAGTGCAGTCAGTAAACCCACAAAATTATTCTAGGCAGCCAGTAACTGGTCTTCCTCCATCTTCCTCCGGTATGCTGCCGGAGGAAGACCCTCCGGATTTGAAGTATATATTCTAATCCGGTTGTAATAGGCAAAGACATATCTGAAGATGATCTTTTTCACTTGCTCCTTCTTCATCCTGTATAGGAGCTCCTTCTTAAGGGTGGCAAAGAAGCTTTCCATGCGAGCATTGTCATAGCAGTGACCTACTCCGCTAAGGCTTTGACTTACATTGTGACAGGCAAGCGCCGATTTGAAATCTTCACTGGTATACTGGCTGCCGCGATCGCTGTGCAGGGTAGCTCCTGCAATAGGGAACCTGTTCGCAGCCGCCTTAAAGGTGTCAATGCACAGTTCTCTTCGCATATTGTCACGCATTAACAATGAAAGTATTTCGCCGTTGAAACAATCCATTATTGGGGATATGTATAATTTGCCATCGCAGCAAACTACTTGAGATATATCCGTTAGCAACTTCTGATATGGTTCATTGGAATGGAAGTTCTGTTTTATCAGATTCTCTTGCTCCTGAATCTCCGTAGTTGCTTTCGTTAGACCAAAAGGTCTGCGCCTTCGTTCATGTAACCAGCCGTTTTCACGCATTATGCGTGTTGCCCTGCGTTTGCCGACTTTGATACCTCGCTGAGCTAATGCGAGGATCATTCGCTCAATACCGTAATTATCGTTAAATGGGGATTCGTTAATAACTTCCCTCATAGTAGCCGAAAGAACCTCATCCTTCTTACCGGGGTTATCGAGACTCCTTACATATCTGTAATAACCGGTCTCGCTTACCTCTAGTATGTCACACATGATGTTTATGAACCATCTGTTACGATGTTCATAGATGAAACCGAACCGTTCACGTGCCCTTACTTCTTCCGGCCTTTTGCGAAAAAACCTAAAGCCTCTTTTAGAATTTCATTGGCTCGTTCTGTTTCACGAAGCTGAGCTTCCAGTTCCCTGATCCGGCGATCCTTGTCGGAAAGAGGCGGCGCGCTGTATCCGCTCCCAACGAAAGCTTGCTCACCGCGCTCCTTACGTAGCTTACGCCAGTCGGTTAATGTGTAATATTTGAGGCCGAGCTGTTCAGCAGCCGCCTTCACACCGATCTCATCGGATAGCTGAAGAGCTTGCAATTTGAATTCTTTGTCGTATTTCATAAGCTTCCACCTCTCTGCTGATATGATATCACTTATTGGTGGATTTAATGACTGCATTTAAATGATACTACTCCAATTCGATTACTCCCACTCTTCTTTTTCTACTGTCCATTATATCCCAAAGCGTCATTTCCGCTTGACCACCGAAAAAGTTATAGCACCAATATAACCGCAAAAGAGGGAATCCGATTAACGAATTCCCTCTTTTGCTAAAGGATAATCAATCTAAAATTAATCATCTTCATTAGACACTAATGTCTTTTTCTCCTGATAGTAACAGTACCTCCAAGACCTCCAAGAGATGCAAGTAGAAGAATTGCGAATGGTATGATGTTATTATCATCACCAGTTTTAGGCTTACGTATGCCTGGAACTGTTTTCTTAGGTGTTGGATTCTTAACAACGTTAGTGTCTGAATCGTTGAATCCGTCTCTAACAGTTGCTTTGTTAATTACCATCACTTCATAAGCATCTTTATTAACTTGTACGGTAAATGTTACCTTATAGGTTTTTCCAGCCGCTACCTTTTTCGTCCATGTTACCTTTCCATCAGCAAATACACCATCATTATCCGCAGATACGAATGTTGTGTATGTCGGTATATTATCTGTAATGGTTACATCACGTTCCGATCCGGTTGTATTCTTATAAGTAATTGCATATGTCAATTTTTGCCCTGGTTCAACTTTCTTACCATCAATATTGGTTGTTGTACCATACTTGAATACTTCCTTTCTTGGTTCGGTTGGTGTTGGGTTATGAGTTTCATTTGTTTTGTACTCATTTACTCCGTCATTAACCTTAGCTACGTTATCAATTGGCTTTCCGTTAACGTCCTTATCCACCTTTACAGTGAACTTAACTGTTACGCTCTTGCCTTTCTCAACATTAGCTGTCCAAGTTACTACTCCACCAGACTCCGTTCCACCATTCTCTGCTGATACAAATGTAGTGTGTGCAGGTATCTTATCCGTGATTGTAGCGTTTACGTCCTTACCTGTTGTGTTCTTGTAGGTGATTGCATATGTGAGTTCCTGTTCAGGTTCTACACGCTTACCATCAATATTGGTTGTTGTTCCGCCTTTGAACACTTCCTTCTTTGGCTCGGTGCCGGTAGGGTTGTGAGTTTCATTAGTATCTGACTCGTTTACTCCATCCTTTACATGAGAGATGTTGTCAACAGGGTTACCGTTTACGTCGTCATTTACTTTCACCCTAAAGCTTACTGTCAAAGACTTTCCATTTTCCACTTCCTTGACCCATGTTATGGTGCCATTTGATTCTGCTCCGGAATTATCTGCCGATACAAATGTTGTGTACTTTGGAATCTTGTCCGTGATAGTTACCGTCTGTTTAGTTCCAGTAGTATTCTTGTAGGTAATCTCGTAACGCAGTTCTTGTCCTGCCTTTACAAGCTTGCCATTGATACTGGTTGTATCAGAACCCTTAAATACATCTTTCTTTGGCTCGGTTGGTGTTGGGTTATGAGTCTCATTAGTTTTGTACTCATTTGTTCCGTCATTAACCCTAGCTACGTTATCTATAGGTGTTCCGTTAACATCCTTATCTACCTTTACGGTAAACTTAACTGTTTTGCTTTCACCCTTTGGTACAGCAACATTCCATGTAACAGTTCCGCCGGATTCTGTTCCGCCATTCTCTGCTGATACAAACTTGGTGTGTGCAGGTATCTTATCTGTGATTGTAGCGTTTACGTCCTTACCGGTTGTGTTCTTGTAAGTGATCTCGTATGTGAGTTCTTCTTCTGGCTGTACTACCTTACCATCTATCTTAGTTGTTGTACCGCCCTTGAATACTTCTTTCTTTGGCTCGGTTGGCGTATGTACCTTTACCGGTTTTGACTTAACCGAATACTCATTATTGATAGTTAATTTGAAATCGTTTTTATAAGTTGTTCCTTCCTTTGTAACCGTTCCAGTTATTACAGGTGCAGAGATATTCACTTCTGCATTCAAATCTGCATTTATCGTGTTTAGATAATCTGATTTTGCACTAAATTTGATCTCATTAGCATCTTTATCATAAGCAACATCATAATTAGGACTCGCTTGCTTTGTTCCCGCTAGATCCAGCTTATATCCTTCCGGTAGCTTATCGGTAAACACAAGTGAATCAATTTTCTCATGACCGGCAGGTAAAGACGCTACATTCAAAACGAATTTTACAATAGAGTCTTTCAAGACCGCATGATTATCTATATCAGCATCATTCTGATCGTTTACTTTCTTTTCAACAGATGGTTGATAGAACAACACATCATAATGATAGCTTGCCTGTATATTAGGGCACTGTGGTTCCTCAGGCGGTGTCGGTTTTACAGGTTCTACCGGCTTAACTGGTACACCGATTGCTTTGATGTCCGAGTTAAATGCAAACCATATTGCTTTTCTGTTTCTTGATCCAAAAGTGACTTTAATCGTCTTCCCTACTGTTTTTCCTACAATAGCCCCATACCATTTATTTGGAGAATTACTTGTATCCCAAGCAACAACCTCAAATCTTGAACCATTTTTAACATGCTCATTTGATCGTGTGCTTGATATTGCGACTCCATTACCATTATCTCTTATTGAAGATCCGTGAATTTGAATGTACTGTCCATTAAAATCACGAACATACTCGCTTCTATCCACACCATTATCATAGTCACGATTTAAAGAAGCAAAACTTATCAGCGCTCCAGTCACATCAATCGGCTGACCATCTTCTCCATAATAAGTAACTTCCATTTCAATTTCGGCATTTGCTCCCAAATCGGAATAGTTGATTGTAACGGTTGGATCATAATAAAGAATTGCAGGGATTTTAGTCTTTCCACTTGCTGTAAGTGTTCTTAAAGTATACTTATATTCTACTCTAGTAATTTTTTTCCCTTCAAAATAGGAGTTTTGCAAATTTGAATAATAAGCCGTCACCGTCTTATTTTTTTCTAAGAAAATTCGAAAAGCTCCCTCGTCATTTGAGTACCTATCATACTTTAATGCAATATTATAAATCTCACTCCCTACTGGATAACCCATTCGTACAACTTCATTTAACCAATCAGTACTACTATAAATTTTTGTATTAACCGATGGTTTAGCGTTTGGTTCCGCTTTGAAAAGAAGCGTCTGTGGATTTGGTTCTTCCATATAGCCATCTGTTTTTTTCTTTTTTTCAAGCTCTTCCATTGCCTTGTTGTACTTGACCATTTCCTCATCATACTTTTTCTTGGCAATGTTGTATTTTGCTAATTCTTCGTCATATTTTTTCTTAGCAATCTCATAAGCCTTCTTCTCTTCTTTGCATTTGGCTATTGCTTTCTTAGCTTCCTCCAATTCCTTTATCTGTTGTTGATAATCCGTCTTGATTTCACTTATCTTGGCATCAACTTCAGCTTTGGATTTAGCTATGCCTTTATCAATATCCTGAGTTTTATTTACAGGTACTCCGGCGTCTTTTGCGGACTGTACAGACTTATCCAATTCTGTTCGATCCACTTTGGTTTCAATACCCTTTGTGGCATCTGCACCAAAAGCTTGCATAGTCGGGACCATCGTATTAAACATCATCAAACACGATAATCCCACTGTAAACAACTTTCGGATTGTCGCTCTCAGTTTCGCTTTCATAATTGTTCTCCCTTCTATTTTTATTCCGCTCGTCATTATAGTTTACAGCCTTATAATTGCTTGAAAAAATGCAAACTATAGATGGATAGCTTTATATAAACTTGAAAGCAAAGCGTACAATAAAATTCTATCGCTGTAACCATATCATAAACAGCAATATAATACTACCTTAATTAGTGTATGCTCAACAATTCGTTGTTAGAAAGTTGGCTCTAAACTGAGTCCAACATTCGAACCCTTTAATTTACACTCTAAGTGCAACAATTAAATAATGACCCATACCCTTGGTATAATGGTGTTTGTGAAGACATCCCATATCCAAGGAGGAACTATGAGTCATTACAAACATCTTACACCAATTGAGAGAGAAAAGATATTTCTTCTTCACTCTCAAAATAAAACATTAAGCTATATAGCTAAGATTATTCATCGTGATAAATCTACAGTCTCCAGAGAAATAGCTCGCAATGGCTATAATGGGGCTTATTCACCAAGTGCAGCTCATACTAAATATTTAGAACGTCGTACCAACTGCAAACCTAAACTCAAGTTCTCTAATCCTGAAATATTCAAATATGTTAGAGATAAGTTTCTGGAATTAAAATGGTCACCTGAACAAATATGCGGTCGGCTAAAACTGGAGAAATCAGATCTGTATGTCAGTTATACAACAATATATCGTGCTATATATTCTGGAAAATTTGACACTGACAAGGAGCGTGCTTCGAATGGTAATCGTGGTGCCATCCGTAAACTTCGTCATCGTGGGAAATCACGACATACAAAAGGGTACATTGAAAAACGTGGCAAAATTCCAATCAGTAATAATATTTCAGACAGACCTCAAGAAGCTAATAACCGAACCCGCATAGGAGACCGGGAAGCCGATACAGTTATTGGTAAGAGTGGCGGGGGTTGCCTTGTTACTCTGGTTGACAGAAAGAGTCGTTTTCTCATAAGTTCTAAAGCAAAGAAGAAAGATTCTGTATCTGTAAAAGATACTATGATTTCCTGTCTTACGGGGCAACCTTGTCATTCAATTACACCTGATAGAGGTATGGAATTTGCAAAACATGCTGAAATTTCTGTGGCACTCGAAAAAGTTAAATTTTATTTTCCACTGCCACATCATCCTTGGCAACGAGGAACAAATGAAAATACAAACGGACTTCTTAGAGAGTATTTTCCTAAGAGTTACGACCTTAATGATGTGGCG
>NZ_ALNL01000023.1:0-69688 GCF_000293155.1 Mogibacterium sp. CM50
CTGGATCTCGTAGAGATGGAGGTAAGAGAGCTTCTTGACGAGTATGAGTTCCCCGGAGATGACACACCGATCGTGAGAGGATCGGCACTCAAGGCACTGGAGGATCCGGAAGGCGAGTGGGGAGATAAGATTCTCGAGCTTATGGAGGCAGTAGATACATACATTCCTGAGCCACAGAGAGCAAACGACCAGGCATTCCTGATGCCGATCGAGGACGTATTCTCGATCACGGGACGTGGAACGGTAGCAACAGGAAGAGTAGAGAGAGGAATGCTCAAGGTTGGGGACGAGGTAGAGCTCGTAGGACTGACAGAAGAGAAGAGAAAGGTAGTAGTAACCGGAGTAGAGATGTTCAAGAAGACTCTTGATCAGGCTGAGACGGGAGACAACATCGGAGCACTGCTGAGAGGTGTACAGAGAGACGAAATCGAAAGAGGACAGGTACTCTCGAAGCCGGGAACGATTCACCCGCACACAAAGTTCAAGGGACAGGTATACGTACTCAAGAAGGAAGAGGGTGGAAGACACACACCATTCTTCAACGGATACAGACCACAGTTCTACCTGAGAACAACAGACGTAACAGGAGATCTGCAGCTGCCTGAAGGAACAGAGATGTGCATGCCGGGAGATAACGTAGTAATGGAGATTTCTCTAATTACACCAATCGCTATCGAAGAGGGACTGCGTTTTGCTATCAGAGAAGGCGGAAGAACAGTAGGCTCCGGCATAGTAACGGAGATCATCGAGTAATCCCGATATAGAGGGAATACCACCAAAGGAATAAGGCAGGGGTGCGGATGCGCCCCTGTTTTTATGTTCAAACATATTTGATATGTGGTATCCTATTAGGGATATGATTAACATTCTATGATAAGCTTAACAGACGTTGTATCTTACAAGTATACACGTGTATGGCAATATATCTGCTTCGAGGAGATAAAAAATGACAGATAATTTAGCAAATATTTCTAATAGTGGATTGAACAACAAAGGCACTAACGAATTCGGCAGCAGCTCTCATAACGGAAATGATGGCAGCTCTAATAATAACGGAGGGAATGGCAGATCCGTTATTAAGAAGATACTGAAGGCCATAGCAATCATCATACTTATAATAGTGATTGCCTTTGCCGGGCTGATAGCGTTTATATCACTGACCGAATATAAGCCCGAAACAGTTGAACGCGTAGCTATCAACGGCAAGGCTGCATATGAAGTCTCACGAGGGAAAGCACTCAAGGTTATGACATGGAACATAGGGTATGGAGCACTCGGGGATAATGCAGACTTTTTTATGGACGGAGGCACACACGTCAAGACGTCCAGCAAGCAAAGAATAAAGGAAAACATCAAAGCCGTCTCGCGGGAGATAGATGAGGTATCGCCGGACATTGCGATGCTGCAGGAGGTAGACAAGGATTCAACTCGCTCTGAGCACATAGACCAAGTGTCGAGGATCGGGGCAGCTGCGGGTGACTATGAAAATTCATTTGCAAGAAATTTCAAGGCGGCGATAGTGCCTTATCCGCTACCACCGATAGGTAAGGTGGATAGCGGAGTTATGACTCTGTCCAAGTTCAAGGCCGGCGGTGCCTCGAGGGTTAGCCTGCCTGTGTCTTTCAAATGGCCGGTGCGCACAATCAACCTCAAGCGCTGCTTGCTTGTGAACCGTGCGAAAGTCAATGGTAGCGACAAGGAGTTTGTGTACATCAATTTGCATCTGGAGGCATATGACAACGGCGAGGGTAAGAAGGCCCAGACTGAGGCTCTCAACAAGCTGCTCAAGGAGGAATCGGATAAAGGAAATTACGTGATAGCGTGTGGAGATTTTAACCAGACGTTCAACAACGTATACATTGGAAACTATCCCGTGCATAAGGGGCTGTGGAAGCCCGGGAAAATAGATATCAGCGAGTATGATTCGTCATTGAATTTCGTGATGGATGGCACTAATCCTACGTGTAGGTCGCTGGACAAGCCGCTCAAGGGAGCGGACAAGTCGAAGTTCCAGTTCTATGTGATAGACGGAATGATCTATTCGTCGAATATAGAGATGAAGTCGTGTAAGACTCAGGATCTGGGCTTTAAGCACAGCGACCATAATCCGGTTGTTGCAGAGATAAGGCTAAAGTAGAGAGCGATCACTGATAGAAGCCGAGAATCTACTTTGTGGAATTTGAATAGCTGCGGTTTAAATGGCAGTTTAGATGAAAAATTTATAAACGAACTTAACGGGGGGGAGTAATCATGCTTTTATTAAATGAAAAGGATATCAGAGCTGTATTTACAATGGAAGATGCAATTGAGTCAAATATCGAGGCGTATAAGATCTTTTCGAGCGGTAATGCCGTAGTTCCGCTGCGACAGGTTTTGGCAGCAGACGGAGATAGAGGCAATTTCGCATTCATGCCTGCTTACAGCTCCAAGCTGGGGGCGGCCGGGATCAAGATAGTAAATATATTTCCGGGAAATAGAGAGCTGGGAGAGGCTACAACCAAGGGTCAGGTACTGCTCATGGATGATAGAAACGGAGAAATCGTAGCACTGATGGACGGAAGCTTTATCACTAAATTCCGCACAGGAGCGGCTTCGGGCGCGGCATTTAAGCTTTTTGCGAGAAAGGATGCTAAGGTCGGCTGTCTGATCGGCACTGGTGGACAGGCGGATTGTCAGTTGGAGGCTATGCTTGCGGCATGCGATCTGGATGAGGTTAGAATCGTCGCCAGGGATTTTGCCAAGACGGAGAAGTTTGTCGCTGATATGAAGGCGAGGTTCAAGGCTTGCGAGACAGAGCTGATCGCGTATAATGATACAGATGAGGCTGTAGACGGAGCAGATGTAATTGTAGTGGTGACAGTTGCAACTGAGCCTGTATTTGATGCCGGGAGAGTCAAGCAGGGGGCAGTTGTAAGCGGTGTCGGTTCATACACCGCCGAGATGAACGAGATTGATCCGGAACTGTTCGGCAGGGCTGACAAGATCTACTTCGATTCAAAGGATGCGTGCATTGCAGAGTCAGCTGATATTCAGATTCCTCTGCGGGAGGGAATCATAACCGAGTCGGAGCTTACAGGAGATATCGGTGAATATGCGCTTGGAGATATTGTCGGCAGGGAGAACGATGATGAGATTATTATCTTTAAGAATGTCGGGCTCGGTATCCTTGATCTCGTGATTGCAAAGCTGATTTACGACAAGGCGGATGGTAAGAATGTAGGGCTGCGGTGGGGTTAAGCGATCGGTGCCGCTGCGCCAGTATTAGATGAAGAATAGTAGAAATTTTACAATAATAAGCAAGAGGTTCACGATAAGTTTGTGAAATTGTACAAAGAATCCCATTGACAATTGAAAATTGGTCGACTATAATTTTGATATCGATAAGTGAAAAGGGTTGAAATACAGATCGATGTCACCAGGAATAGGGGAATTCCTGGTACCTCAATGCGTTCGTTATAGCCATTGCGAACAATAGCCGGAGGCGTGACCTTCGGCTTATTTATTTGCTTGCAATTGGCTTGAATTCACTCATTATTTGCCGCAATTCACTTATGCCGTTGATATAGCCAATGTGCTAATATATAATTAAACCTCGGAGGCGTTATGGCAGAGTTTATAAAAATACAAGATTTGGTTTATGAATATGCTCTCGAGCAGGGCGCGGAGACGCGGTGCCCTGCTGTTGATCATGTGTCTGCTGAGATTAGGCGTGGAGAGTTCGTAGCTATCGCCGGCTCCAACGGTTCCGGTAAATCCACGTTGGCCAGATGTCTCAACGGGTTGCTTATCCCGACAGAAGGAGAGATTTTTGTCGATGGAATGGATACGAGGGACGATAATTTGATTTGGGATATAAGAAAGACTGTCGGCATGGTGTTTCAGAATCCCGATAACCAGATTGTGTCATCGATTGTTGAAGATGAGGTCGCATTTGGACCCGAGAACCTCGGGGTAGGAAATCCCGAGCTTCGTACGCGCGTCGAGGATGCCCTTAAGGCTGTAGGCATGTATGAATATCGCAAGCGCGAGACGCACAAGCTGTCAGGTGGGCAGAAGCAGCGCATTGCCATAGCCGGTGCGGTTGCGATGCGCCCCGACTGCATAGTTTTTGATGAACCGACCGCGATGCTTGATCCGGAAGGACGCAAGCAGGTGATGAAAGCAATCAGAAGTCTCAATGAGCAAGGGATAACTATAATACTCATTACACATTTTATGGAAGAAGTCGCAGAGGCAAAGCGCGTGCTCGTCATGAAGTCGGGCAAGCTGCTGGCAGATGAAGCTCCGGAGGAGATTTTTGCAGACAAAGAGCTGGTTGTGGAGGCGGGGCTGGAGATTCCGGCGGTCGTTCTGGTGCGAGACCGGCTCAGGGAGTGCGGTGTAGCTTTGTCAAGTGATATTATCAGCAAGGATGATTTGGTGGAAGCATTATGTCAATAATTGCAAGACATCTGAAATACATATATTCCAAGGGGCTGCCCGGGGAGACGATTGCTATCGACGATATTTCGTTTGAGATTGCAGACGGTGAGTGCGTGGGAGTAATCGGACATACCGGCTCCGGCAAATCCACATTGCTGCAGCACATGAACGGCCTGCTTAGGCCACATTCCGGCGAGATATTTGTCGCTGACATGAATATCGGCGATGATTCGGTCAAGAAGGCGGATATCAGCAGAAGCGTCGGTCTGGTGTTTCAGTACCCGGAATATCAGCTGTTTGAGGAAACCGTCGAAAAAGACGTTGCGTTCGGACCTCGTAACCTGGGGGTGCCCGACCAAGAGCTCCCGACTATAGTGAGGGAATCACTCGAGCTGCTGGGGCTTGACTGCGATGAGCTCGCAGACAAGTCGCCGTTCGAGCTGTCCGGCGGTCAGAAGAGAAGGGTTGCTATCGCCGGCGTACTGGCGATGAAACCCAGGGTGTTGATTTTGGATGAGCCGACGGCCGGACTGGACCCGGCATCCAAGAGAGAGATGCTGGATGTTATCAAAAAGCTCAGGTGTGACAGGGAGCTTATAGTCGTATTTGTCTCTCACAATATGAAGGATATCGCTGAACTGTCTGACCGCGTGCTAGTTATGAATGGAGGCAAGCTGGTGATGAGCGGCACTCCGGAGGAGGTATTTGCAAGAGCCTCGGAGCTTAAAGGCATGGGACTTAGCGTGCCTCCGGTGACCGAGATAATATACGAGCTGTCGGAGAAGCTGCAGTTGCCATTTAAGGCGATTTTTGAAGAACGAGAGGCTGCAGAATACATAGCGGCTCACATGATGGGGAGGCAGGGATAATATGATCAAAGATATTACGCTTGGCCAGTATTATCCTGTGGAGTCTCTCGTGCACAGGCTTGAGGCGCGAAGCAAGGTGTTGGGAGTACTGGCGTATTTGGTCGGGCTTTTTGTTGTAAATAACTTTTGGGGCTTCGTGATTGCTGCTGTAGCAGTCGGAACGGTGATAAAGCTGTCGGGGGTTCCTTTTTCATACATGATGAGAGGACTTAAGGCAATACTGCTGATATTGCTGTTCACTATGGTGCTCAACGTGTTTATGATGGACGGGACTATACTGTGGCAGTGGAAGTTCCTCAAGATTACGTACGAAGGGCTGTATAGGGCTGCATTTATGGGAATAAGGCTGGTGCTGCTCATAATCGGCACGTCGCTGCTGACCTTCTGCACGAAGCCTACCGAGCTGACGGACGGACTCGAGAAGCTGTTAAGCCCTTTTGCAAGGGTAGGACTGCCGGCACATGAGATTGCTCTTATGATGACCATAGCGCTCAGGTTTATCCCGGTTCTTATGGATGAAGCGGACAAGATTATGAAGGCACAGCAATCGCGAGGGGCGGATTTTGAGTCGGGAAATATATTTCAGAGGGCCAAGAGCCTCATCCCTATAATTGTGCCGCTGTTTGTCAGTTCGTTCAGGATTGCCGGGGACCTCGCTCTTGCGATGGAAGCGAGATGCTACCGAGGTGGCAACGGCAGGACGAAGCTCAATGAAAGCCGCTTTGCGAAGAGGGATGCTGTCTGGGGGATCGTGCTCATGGTATTCCTATGTGCACTGTTTGCAACGAGATACATATAGAATCACAGATAAAAGGAGCATAGATGAGGCAGAGGAAGGTCAAGAATCTGGAAGAAAAATACGCGGGATTTGAGGACATATTGGTATATAAGCCGGAGGAGGTTCGCGGCAATTGGGCGGAGCGCTCGGGTCACAGCAAGGGTATATACCTTGAGGTAGGCTGCGGCAAAGGCAGATTTATCTCGCAGCTGGCGGAACGTGAGCCGGATAATTTTTTTATAGCAGTGGAAGGCAACAGGAGTGTTATGCTGCGTGCACTGGAGAAGGTACGAGAGCTGGGGCTTAGCAATGTTGTGTTCGTGCCAAACTTTATCGTCGACCTGCACGACTGGTTCGAGGATGGCGAAATTGACGGAATCTACCTTAATTTCAGCGATCCGCTTCCCAAGAACTGCTCAGCAAAAAAGAGACTGACGTATCGTGGCAAGCTAAGACAATATTTCGATGTACTCAATGAATCCGGTGTTGTCAGATTTAAGACCGATAACACGAATCTGTTCAACTATTCCATAAACGAGGTAATTGCTTCGGATTTAAGAATCACGAAGTTTACAAGAGATTTGCATGCATCCCCGTACAATGACGATAATATCATGACAGAATACGAGGGGAAATTTAGCGGCAAGGGCTTCAACATTAAGATGATGGAGATAAGCCGTATTCGTAAGAAGGGGGAGAAAATGGGTTTGGCAGCACTTAACGGCAGAGTAATTCCTGCGCAGGACAAGGTGTTTGGAATCAGCGGTAGGGCTAAAGACGCGATCAAGGCAAAGGGTCATGAAAATGTCGCAAACGCGACAATCGGAGCGCTCCTGGACGACGACGGTCGGCTTATCGTTTTATCATCTGTAGATGGGGCGGTCAAGAATCTGAAGCCGGTTCAGTATGCAGAGTATGCTCCCATCGCCGGTATCCCGGGCTTCAAGGAAGCAGTAACCAAGGCCGCGCTTGGCGACTTTAAGACTGACAGGCACATCGGTATCGTTGCTACACCGGGTGGCACGGGTGCGCTCAGAAATACGATTGCGAACTACTCTTGTCCGGGCGACAAGATTCTCACACATGACTGGTGCTGGCCTAACTACCAGAACATTGCTGCCGAACAGGGCCGCGGCTTCGAGACATTCGAGATGTTCGATGAAGCGGGAAAATTTAACTTCGCTGACCTGGAATACAAGATCAATAAGCTGCTGCGTATTCGGGACAGACTCGTGCTGATTCTAAACACTCCTGCAAATAACCCTACTGGCTATTCCTTATCCGTAGATGAGTGGCAACAGGTAGTTGCGATCCTGAACAGAGTGCCCGACGATAGAATCGTGGCACTGCTGGTGGACATAGCATATATCGATTTTGCAGGAGATGAAAAGGAAGTCAGAGCATTTCTGCCTGAACTCGAGGAACTCAGAAGCAATGTGCTGCCGATACTGGCATATAGCGCTTCCAAAACATTTACATTCTACGGATTTAGATGTGCAGCCATGCTGTGCCTGGCAGATGATGAAGAGACTGCAGATGAATTCGTCAGGGTGTGCTCGTATTCCAGCAGGTCGAGCTGGTCAAACTCGCCGCGCGGACCTCAGGAAGTAATAGCTGAAATTTACAGCGACGCCGAACTTCTTGCCAAGGTGGATGAAGAACGCAAGGGCTTCCGTGAGATGCTCTTGTCGCGTGGAAGAGCTTTTGAAGATGCTGCCGGGAAGGCAGGGCTCAAGATTGTACCGTTTAGAGCAGGCTTCTTTGTCTCTATCCCGTGTGAGGATCCGGATGCTGTGTGCAAGAGGCTGGAGGAAAACGACGTGTATTGCGTGCCTATGGACAAGGGTGTCAGAGTCTCCATTGCATCTATTTCGGCGGCTAAGTGCAGAAAGGTGCCGGCGATTATTAAGCAGGCACTGGATAGCTTCAAGTAGCTGAGAGGCGGAATTTCGCTATACTCAAGGGGGAATACTGATAAATCCGAAGAATATATTGAAGTCGATACACGACTGATATATAATGAACCGGAAATACAAATGAATACAACAAGCAAGGGGAGCGGTATCGCTGAGAGGTAATGTTGAGATACGTTACGACTCTGAACCTGATTTGGATAATGCCAACGGAGGGAGAGTGCTGATTTACTATGTGTAATACCCGTGCTTGGGCGTTACACATTTTTTAATGCGCAGAGTGGTGCAACTGTTGATAGGAACGGAATAGGTGTGAGCGATATGCGTAGTCGGGAAAGGTTAGATAAGAACAAGCTGCTGCTATATGGTATCATCGGTAGCTGCAATCTTGGTGATGTTGAATATGGCAAGGCTGTTGCGCAGGCGATTCAAGGTGGGATAACCTGCTTGCAGGTGAGGGAAAAGGACGTGACTCAGGCGGAGCTGCTCGCCATAATTCGTAAGGTCAAGCCTCTATGCGATGCTGCCGGAGTACCTCTGATAGTCAATGATGATGCACTGGTGTGCAAGCTCTCGGGAGCAGCGGGAGTCCATATCGGTCTTGGAGACGGATCGATCAGAGCTGCCGGAAAGCTGCTTGGATCAGATAAAATCATCGGAGCAACGGCTCACAACCTCGATGAAGCACTTGCTGCCCAAGCTGCAGGAGCAGACTATATCGGTGTTGGGGCAGCTTTCGGATCCAAGTCCAAAGGTAATGCAGTGAGGCTGGCTAACCTCAAGGCATACAGGGATATAACTTCAGCCGTAGACATCCCTGTAATAGCGATTGGCGGAATCAATGCCGGCAATGTCGGAGAACTTGCCGGTCTCGGGCTCTCCGGCATAGCAGTGATATCCGCGATATTCGGATCAAGAGACATCGCGGCGAGTGCGCATGAATTGAGAGCCGCAGCTCAGGCGCTTACAAGCTCACCTTGCGCAGAGGACAATTCAGAGGAGGGTACAGAGACAGATGGTTAGTTCAAAGATACCAAAGGTTCTATCCATCGCCGGCAGTGATCCTAGCGGCGGCGCAGGCATCCAGGGAGATATCAAGACAATATTTGCGGAGGGCTGTTATGGAATGGCTGCCATCACAGGAATGACAGCGCAGAACACACTGGGGGTGAAGGCAGTGATAGCTGTTCCTGACGATTTTCTGCGTATGCAGCTTGATGCAGTTATATGCGACATAATTCCTGATGCGGTCAAAATCGGCATGATATCAGAACCGTCTCACGTCAAAATAATCGTTGATATGATAGACAAGTACAAGCTGCGAAATGTCATAACGGACCCCGTTATTGCTCCGACTTCGGGTGTTAGGTTTGCGCATGATGAAGTGCTGGTAAATATGATAGATTACCTGTTTCCCGCATCGACCTTGGTGACTCCCAATATACCCGAGGCACAGACGATCGTGAGAGCGATACTTGATAAGCGCAGCCGGGCCGCCGGAGAGCCGGTTAGCGCACATAAGGGAGAACTACCGGCTTCAGAGTTAACACCTTCAGAAATGGCTGAACTGATAGGCTGTCATTGTGACTGCAGCGTTTTGGTTAAGGGCGGGCATTCTGCAGACGGAGAAGCAACAGACTGTATGTGGCATAAAGGGGAGCTTAGCATATTTAGAGGACGACGAATTGCTGCGATGAGCTCTCATGGTACAGGTTGTGCGCTGTCGAGCTCTATAGCTTCAAATTTAGCAAAAGGCGAGAGTCTTGCAGCAGCTGTTCAAATAGCCAAAGCCCACGTAACAGCCGCTATTGCCGGCAACATGAGCATCGGAAGCGGAAACGGGTCAATAGACCATGAGGCAATTTTGCAGCAGCAGAGGATACAACAGGATACAATTAATATTTTAGAAAGAAAGCCTGAGGAAAGGTAGAAATGAGGAAATATGGCTAGAAAATATTCAACCCAGATGGAAGCGGCGAGAATGGGAATTGTGACTCCCGAGATGGAAAAGGTCGCTGCGAAGGAACAGCGCGAGGTAGCTGAGCTGATGCCGCTGATGGCGGCCGGCAAAATGGTAATTCCCGCAAACATTCATCACGAGTCTATAGACCCGAACGGCGTCGGAGGGATGCTCAAGACCAAGGTGAACGTAAATCTTGGAATCAGCAGAGATTGCAAGGATTATGACATAGAGATGGAAAAGGTGATGAGTGCAGTCGAGCTCGGTGCGGAATCGATTATGGACCTGTCGAGTCACGGTGACACGCAGCCGTTTCGCCGGAAGCTGTGCGCAGAATGCCCTGCTATGATAGGAACAGTTCCGGTGTATGATTCTGTAATTCATTATCAGCGTGACCTGAACACTTTGACGGCTAAGGATTTTCTGGATGTCATAAGGCTGCATGCTGAGGATGGGGTGGATTTCGTCACGCTCCACTGCGGAATTACCCGTAAGACCATCGAACAGATTAGAAACGGCAGCCGCGAGATGAACATAGTTAGCAGAGGCGGCAGTCTCGTATTTGCGTGGATGTCTATGACGGGAGAGGAAAATCCGTTTTATGAATATTTCGATGAGATAGTTGAAATATGCCGTGAGCACGATGTGACAATCAGCCTTGGCGATGCGTGCAGGCCCGGATGTCTTGCAGATGCTACGGATAACTGTCAGATTGAGGAACTGATCAGGTTGGGCGAGCTTACGGATAGAGCGTGGGCGCGTGATGTGCAGGTCATGATTGAGGGCCCGGGACACGTACCGATGGATCAGATTGAAGCCAACATGAAGGTACAGCAGACTCTGTGCAAGGGTGCGCCTTTCTATGTGCTGGGGCCGCTTGTCACGGATATCGCGCCGGGGTATGATCATATAACAGCTGCAATCGGTGGAGCTATTGCAGCATGGACGGGGGCGGCCTTCCTATGCTATGTGACGCCGGCTGAACATCTCGCTCTTCCAAATGTAGATGACGTCCACGCCGGTATCATCGCCAGCAAAATTGCTGCGCATGCTGCCGACATCGCGAAGGGAGTTCCGTGTGCTCGTGATAGAGACGACAGGATGGCAAAAGCTCGAAAGGAGCTGGATTGGGATGCACAATGGCTGGAGGCGCTGGATCCGGCTGCCGCCAAGGCGATAAGAGAATCGAGAATGCCTGAAGAGGATCACTCGGACACATGCAGTATGTGTGGAAAGTTCTGCGCGGTAAGAAGCATGAACAAGGCACTTTCGGGAGAAGTAATAGATATCCTATAGATGGGATATCTATCATAGGATGATATGTTTTGATAAAAGCAGCAGAGAGGGTGCATCAATATCTGATTTCCTCTCTGTTGTGATTATCTAAATTCGATTTCTGCCTGCAATTTATAATTAGGGGATTTAAACGAAACTTGTTGAAACAGTTGAGGAAAGCGAACCCATAATCGATGCAATTTATAATTAGAGCTTGATTTAATTGAAACCGTATAGCTGCAGCAAAAGCAGAGGACGATAATCACGCCCTATCCCGCTCTGCAGTCTGCGTTTTAAATTGTATTTAATCATATATATTATCTGCTGAATTCTGCTGAATTTCGAGTAGCATTATTGACATTGTGCTTCAGATTAACAGGGAGCAGTTTTATCCTCAAATCACCGGTCATGATACCGTCGCCAATAAACACGCAGCCAATTTTGGAATCGGCATCTGCCTGTTCAATTATGTAATTGTTATTCGAGACATCGAATCTGATAGGTGTATTCCCTATCAGAATCGTGCCTTTTGAGCGAATGATATTACCGTATTTCTTCCTGATTAATGCTTCCAGAAAGATGACAACCTCGCCGACGGAGGACAGCACAGCATTTGAAATACTAATGCTGTCAAAGACAGTTTCTGCTTCAAACGGTTTAGCCTCGACAGTCCCGTCTCGCTTTCTCAGCAATAATTCTTCCAACGCTGTATCCGAAAGACCGCTGTAGTGCCTGCTGATTATATTTGCATCAGCATTTATGGCTTGGATTTTATCAATTACTGTATCCACATCAACATCAACAGCCCTATCGCTTTTGGATAATATGACGGTGCCGGCGCAGCTGATTTGGTCGGTAAGCAGCTCGTTGTACTGCTCAATGTACTGAAAAAAGCTGTTTGGATCTATAATCGTGACAGGGGAGAGTAATTCAATCTGTTCATATTCAATCCTTGAAATATTATTAATGACATTTGACAGAAAGCCGACACCCGTAGGTTCCACTATCAGATATTCAGGGGAAATAGTGTTTGCAATAGTGAGGATATTCATTGCAAAGTCAGCTTTACCGCTGCAGCAGATGCATTTTTCCGTAAATTCCCATACGTTAAGACCTGTATCGTCCTTAATGATATCCTTGTCAATATTTATTGAGGCATATTCATTTTCAAGAATTACAAAGTCCTTATTCAATCTGTTTGATAATGTCCTGATAAATGTGGTCTTTCCGGCTCCGAGGAATCCGGAAACAATTAATACTTTCATGAATATGCCCCTTTTTACAAGTAAGTTAAAATCCCCGGCTTGGAGAGCAGTGATATCAACGCTCGAAAAGCCGGGGATTTTATTATCTATTTGCCTATGCTCACAACCGGTTTAATGAGATCTGCCGGCTTATCCTTCATCAGCATGAGAGCATCTTCAACCTTCTCAAAGCCCTCAAATCTGTGCGTTATAAGGTGCTTGACGTTTAGCTTTCCTACCTCTATCAGGCTTGCGAGCTTTTCAAGTCTGAGCCTGCCGCCCGGCATCAATCCGCCGACAATCTGTTTGTGACCCATTCCGCAGCCCCACTCAACACGCGGTATCGTTACGTATGTTCCGGAGCCGAGATAATTGACATTGCCGATTTTACCGCCCGGCTTGAGAACCTTGATGATTGGATCAAAGGACTCAACTCCGCCACCGGCTACAATAGCTCTGTCAACACCCTTTCCATCAGTTAATTCCAAAACCTGTTCGTCGATGGGACCTTCCTTGTAGCTGATAAAATCTGTTGCACCGTATTTCTTAGCTGCTTCTCTGCATGCAGGTCTTGTTCCTACACAGATTATCCTGGAAGCCCCTTTGAGACTTGCACCTGCTACGCCCATCAGGCCGACAGGGCCGATCCCGTTTACAAGAACAGTATCACCAAAGCTTATATCTGCGAGTTCTACACCGTGGAATCCGGTCGGAACCATATCGGAAAGCATGCATGCTTCCTCAGGTGTAATAGAATCAGGCAGATGTGCCAGATTGGCGTCCGCGTCATTAACATGGAAATACTCGCCAAATACACCGTCCTTGAAATTCGAAAACTTCCATCCGGCAAGCATCCCGTTTGAATGCATCGGGTATCCGCCTTGAGCTTCAAGGGAAGACCAGTCGGGAGTAATTGCTGCAACCATTATGCGATCCCCTACCTTAAAGTCCTTGACAAGCTCACCGACTTCTTCGACGATTCCGCACCCTTCATGTCCGAGAATCATGTTGTGTCTGTTCCCCAGTGCCCCTTCCCATACAGTGTGGATGTCAGAAGTACAAGGGGATAAAGCGAGAGGCTTTATAATAGCATCAAGAGGTCCGCATTTAGGACGATCCTTTTCAATCCAGCCGGTCTTGCCGATCTCTAACATTGCAAATCCTTTCATTCTGTTACCTCCTATCTTACCTTCTATATATTTCCCTGAATCCCGATGGTGGCACGCCTTGCTGATCGCTGACAGCACGACAGTTTGTCAGATAGCAGGATTCATACTGTTACCAATATACTGACATATAAAGATTGGTAACGCAATAGAAAAATATTATGGGAATGTGGAGGTTATTCGAAAATGCTTTCACATTCATAGCGAGTGGTTAAAATTTTGGAAGGCAGATATATGTGTTTTTCGAGGATGAGGTTGATGGTCGATCAAGCTCTCTTATTGTATTAGAGGCCAAGCAATATCAATTCGACTGCTTATCTATACAATGATTTTTTGATGTTATTCATAATTGTGGGCACACTGTATGTGAGCAAGCTTTTACACAGCTTGTGATATATCCTATAGTCTTACACACGGATCGGTCAATTTCGGCGAGACTCTTAGCTGCATTAGAAGATCAATTTACAGCAAACCTCACATCTTTTCTATTGCGACAAGCAACATCATCTGATAATCAATGAATTTCTGTGCTTTAAATCATAAAAAGTGTCTTTATCCGCAATATCCAGTTCTCTGTACAATTCATCTGTCGGTTCAAGCAAGGTCGTTGAAATTATTACTTTGGTAACACTTGGGTTGCGTAAACTCTCTGAGAGACCCGTATACAGCCCAGTAGTGGTATATGTGTGCTTAAATGGAACTTTAGCACAAATGTAATCCCAGCAACCTGCATGATACACATTTTCAAGTAAAAAATATACAACGAAATCATAGTAGAATACATTCCCGTGATACACATACTTGCTTTTTCGGTAATTTGATTCAGGCATTTCACAATCACTGTATAAATATATTTCATCAGGAGCATCTTTGTTGCGTTTTATTTCAATTACGTTTACAGTTATTCCCTTGTTAGGAGCTTTGCGGTTGGATGAAAAGGAGTAATACATGTAAAATATATCTTTTTGAGCAAAAAAATGTCGATTATCTAATGAAAATAGGGAGTCGTCCGCTTGATCGGAAGTGTCAATATAATCGGTTGGAAGCAGCTGTTCTATTGTAACTTCAAGGGTTCTAGCAATTTCGCTTAAGGTGAAAATATCGATCGAAATATCACCGCTTTCATATTTTGATAACGTCGAAACGCTCTTGTTTAATTGTGCTGCAAATTCTTTAAGTGTGAATCCTCTTAATTTGCGAAAGAACCTTATTTGGCTGCCAACATGGCGACATATATTCTTCATATCACTTTATTTCTTATTTTCAGTATAAAAAGCAATATCTCTTTTAATCAATTCTAACTTTAATACTATCTTTTAGTAAAGAGTTTTCTTTAAAATACAAACTTCAGATGATAATCGTTTCTTTTTCTTAGCATTTGATAATTTTTATTCAAGAGTGTATTTTAATTACGTCAAACATGTGAATAATTTAATACATGGTAGTATAAGGATAATTTCATGCTTTTGACAGCCTGAATACACGGATATATATTGTTAATAATAGAACAGATATTGATTTTTCACATATGAGAGATGTTCTTGTTTGAAGTTTGTGTGGAATATTTCGCATAAGCTGCTTGTGAAAGGAGGCGCTCTTCGTTGAAAACGGCTCAGAGCTAACACTATATGTACAATGCATTTCATATGGCGTTAATGTAGCAGATCCCCACCACCGGCCTGACGGAACAGAACTAAAAGAGTAAGAAGCAGAATGACATATCGAATGAATGGAGGGAGGACATGAGAAATCCGATTGCAAAACTAATACTTAATAATGGAAGAAAGATTGTTCTTGAACTTAGACCGGACTATGCATACAATGAGGTGTGCAGTTTTATCAGCGCTATAAGACACGGATACTACGATAATTTTGCCATACAGAGAATAGTTCCGGGTTCATGGATTGATGCAAGCTACAATGCTTTTTTTCGCAGCGAGTGCCAGTATTTTCTTCCAAACAAAATAAGAGAAGAGAGTAAAGGGGAGATCAAAGTCCCTGAGCTCGGAGATGTTTGTCTGGGCTTCTTCTCCGATACTGAAATATCCGGAGCTGAATTTTTCTTCCCCCTGAGAAGACTGGAAGAACTGGCAGGAAAAGCTCCGGTAATTGCCCAAGTGATAGAGGGAGTTGAAGAGCTGCGTCGTATAGAGAGAGTCGAAACATACCCCAATCCGTGCGAAGCTGTTGAAATTAATGTTCCTAAAACACCTGAAATAATTGTTAGCACTGAGGTTGAAACATTTGGTGAGGAATATCCGGAACCAGACAAGATTATTCCGGATCCGATACCTAGCAACTGGCCTGTATTTGCTTAATTGTTTTAACGAAAGCTATTTTTTATATATTATGGAGGTGCGTTATGCCTGATATATTAGCGTTCACTATATTTGTACTGATATTCACCATAGGTGAATATGTTGCCGCAAAGACAAAGGCAAATGTTGATGTTGTCCTATTCGTATCAGCAGCATTACTGGTAGCGTTTTGGATCGGTTTACCCGGATCAATTTATGAGCGCTCGGGAATTATGCCTATAGCAGGAATAATTATTACACTGCTTATCGTGGGTATGGGCAATATGATTGATTTTGCCGAACTGAAGAGACAATGGAAAACAGTATGCGTTTCGATAATTGCCTTGACAACCGCCTGTTGCGCATTAGTGTTCATTGGTCGATTTGTGATCGGTCGTGATTATACTCTAGCCGGGACACCTATATTTAGTGGCGGAACAGCTGCAACAATTGCGATGAAAACTATTCTGGCAGACAAAGGCAAGAGTTATCTGTCTGTCTATATTACGCTTTTGCTCGGAATGCAGGGGCTGGTTGGAATTCCCGTGTCCTCTCAGTTCCTAAAAAGGGCAGGGGTTGCATTCAAGAAGAATAAAGATGCGTTTGCTCTATACGAGAAAACTGTTTCTCTAGATGCAAATCTTGAAAGGAAGAGGTTAATCAGCTTCCCTGAATCTTTAAACAGGCCTTCTTTTCATCTTATGAAATTGGGCGTTGTCGGTGTTGTAAGTTATTATTTTTCAGTAGTATTATTGAAACTGACAGGGTTAAATATAAGTTACATAATCGTAGCCTTAATTATGGGAACTATTTTCACTGAAATAGGATTTCTGGATAAGGACACTTTAAGTAAGACTGATGCATCAGGGTTTATTCTCTTCGCCTGTGTCATAATTCTATTTTCAGACTTTTCGACGTGCTCGCCGTCGGATGTTCTGGCTTTGCTGAAGCCTATGGCGTTCATACTGATAGTGGGTACATTCTTCGGATGTATAACAGGATATATTTGCGGAAAAATATTCAAAGTTGAACCAAATCTGGCAATCGTAATGTGCCTTACATGTATGTATGGATTTCCTGCAACCATGTATCTGTCAAAGGAAGTTGCGGAAGTTACGGGAGATACACCTGAGGAAAAGAAGATTGTCGAAAACTATTTGCTGCCAAAGATGAATATTGCAGGATTTGTAACCGGAAGCTTTGCGACTGTTCTTGCCGGAGCCTTTGGAGGAATGCTGTAGGAAACTTCTGTACCCAATAAGAATAGACGGAGCTCATCAGGTCGGTTTACAGTGTGACCAAAGGTTCTCGTCTCCGCTTGTTGCAACAAAGTCAAATGAAAGGATTATGAATAAAATATAGTTGCTTGAAATCAGGAGATTATAATTAACCAATTTCATGAGCACATATCCGGATTAATACCTTCTATGATCTATCTTGATAGATCATAGAGGATGAGTAAGCTCAGCATCAAAATGAGGATGTTTTATGAAATAGGCAATAGTACAATTCAATATTGATAGCATGATATATAATTGCGTCATCGAAAAAATGATTGACAACCTCATTATCTCGGGTTATATTACACGTAAGAGAGTTGTGAGCTCTCGTCGAAGATGTTTTTCTGTATTGAAGGAGGCAGGTCGTATATGTATGTTTCGTACCTGCCTTTTAAAGGCTGCAGTGGTTAGACGAATCTAACACAAAGAGGAGGTTGACATGTCATTGATTAATAAGGAAGTTGCGGATTTTTCTGTCCAAGCATACGTAGATGATGATTTTCAAACCGTTACAAAAGAAGATATCATGGGCAAGTGGAGCGTGTTTTTTTTCTATCCGGCCGACTTCACATTTGTGTGCCCGACAGAGCTTGAGGATTTACAAAACAAATATGCGGATTTTAAAGCTGCCGGCTGCGAGATTTATTCGGTTTCGTGCGATACGCACTTTGTGCACAAGGCGTGGCATGATAATTCCGAGATCATAGGGAAGATTACGTTTCCTATGATTGCTGACCCGACTCAGGCTCTTGCACGAGACTTTGATGTTCTCATTGAAGCTGAGGGGATTGCGGAAAGAGGTAGCTTCATAGTAAACCCTGAGGGGAAAATCGTGGTATACGAGGTAAATGCAGGAAATGTCGGTAGGAATGCTGATGAGCTTTTCCGTCGTTTGCAGGCAAGTCAGTTTGTAGCTGAACACGGCGATCAGGTGTGCCCGGCAAGATGGGCCCCGGGCGCAGCTACGCTGAAACCGGGAGTAGAACTGGTAGGCGCTTTATAACTTTATAGTGAAAGCAGAATTCAGTGAATGCTTTAATTACTGATTGCAACTCATTTTGAGAAAGGTGAATTGAGAAAGAGTTAACCTGTATAAACAATTCATCCTAAGGATAGATGTAAAACGGGGGATGCGTAACTGCATCCCCCGCGTTTTCTGTATGGTGTTATATCTCCTGAGCCAGGATTTATACAATACCCTGCATCATCATAGCATCTGCAACTCTCTCGAATCCGGCGATGTTAGCGCCTGCTACGAGGTTCTCACCGAGGTCATACTTAGCGCAAGCTTCCTCTGTGATCTTGAAGATGTGAACCATGATGTTCTCGAGCTCATCGTATACCCTCTCCTTGTTCCAGATGAGGTGCTCAGCGTTCTGTGCCATCTCGAGGCAAGAGCAAGCAACTCCACCGGCGTTAGCAGCCTTGGAAGGAGCAACCACACAGCCGTTCTCCATGAGGTACTGAACAGCCTCGTTAGTTGTAGGCATGTTGGCACCTTCGATGAGATATCTGGCACCGTTAGCAACCATTTCCTTAGCCCAATCCATGGTGATATCGTTCTGCATAGCGCATGGCATGTACAGATCAGCCTTAACTTCCCAAGGTCTCTTGCCGGGGATAAACTTAGCGTTAGGGAACTTATCTACGTAAGGAGCGCAAATATTCTTGCCGGAGTTACGTAGCTCAAGAAGTGTTTCGATCTTCTCCGGAGTTGTGATACCTTCCTCGTCGAGGATGTATCCGTCCGGTCCGGAGATCGTAATTGGCTTAGCACCTAGCTCAACAAGCTTAGTGATCGTTCCCCAGGATACGTTACCGAATCCGGAAACAACAGCAGTCTTACCCTCGAGGGAATCACCAAAGTGCTTGAGGACCTCTCTAGCGAAGAATACGATACCGAAACCGGTAGCTTCGGTTCTTCCGTTTAGTCCGCCGTTCGTAGTTCCCTTACCGGTCCAAGTTCCATCGTACTGGTTAGTGATTCTCTTGAACTGACCCATCATATATCCGATCTCTCTGCCGCCTACACCCATGTCTCCGGCAGGAACGTCTGTGTTAGGTCCGATATGTCTGTAAAGCTCTGTTATAAAGCTCTGGCAGAATCTCATAACTTCTGCATCCGACTTGCCGGCAGGATCGAAGTCAGAGCCGCCCTTGCCGCCTCCGATTGGAAGACCTGTTAGAGAATTCTTGAAAATCTGCTCGAAGCCGAGGAATTTGAGGATTCCCGGATATACGTTAGCCTGGAATCTTAGACCACCCTTGTATGGTCCGAGAGCGCTGTTGAACTGCACTCTATAGCCTCTGTTAACCTGAACCTCGCCATTGTCATCAACCCAAGGAACTCTGAAGGAAATCATTCTTTCAGGCTCAATAAGTCTCTTAACCAGACCGGCCTTCTCATACTCAGGATGAGCTTCGAGAACCGGCTCGATAGATGTTAGAACCTCTTCTACAGTCTGA
The DNA here is from genome assembly GCF_000293155.1 of Mogibacterium sp. CM50. NCBI lineage: Bacteria > Bacillati > Bacillota > Clostridia > Peptostreptococcales > Anaerovoracaceae > Mogibacterium > Mogibacterium sp. CM50. Next base: position 19,671 of record NZ_ALNL01000023.1, read on the forward strand.
AGGAACTCAGGCTCGTTAGGATAGTTCTTCTTGGCAATGTCGATGTACTTCTGTGAAATATTAGCCATTTTAAACTCCTTACAAAAAATACAATTAAAAATGCATTAAATTTGATGCACAGGCATCATACAAATGAATTTTAGCACTCGTATATGAAGCTGTCAACGTGTATACAATATCTTGCAACGTAGTAATAACAAGGGCTTGAGAGAAGGCGTATCACAATTGACAAAAAAATTTGATTATTTTGCAAGAAATTAATTGACGCTGAATTTAAAATATTTAATATCACACAAAATTTTGCGGATTTGCTTGTGGTTTTTTGTGATTTTCCGATGTATAACAGTGCGCGTTATACATGATTAAGGTTAGTCAAACGTTGGGCGCTGTGATAAAATTAAACTCCAATATTTTTATTTTGTCATAGAAGAAAGTTGAGAAAAATGGATCTGAGCAGACTTAATAGAGAGCAACAGGAAGCGGTCAGATATACTGAAGGGCCGCTGCTTATACTGGCCGGTGCCGGCAGCGGTAAGACGACGATGATGACTCATCGCGTAGCCTATATGCTGGAGCAGGGAGTGCCGCCGTATAACATTCTGGCTGTCACGTTCACGAACAAGGCTGCAGGTGAAATGAAAGATAGAATAGAAGCGTTGACCGGAATAGTCCGTGGCATGTGGGTGATGACATTCCATGCTATGTGTCTGCGCATACTCAGGAATCACGGTGAAGTGATCGGATATAATAATGGGTTTTCGGTGTATGACGAATCGGACAAGAAAGCTTTACTAAAGAGGATAGTAAAGGAACTCAAGATTGATGAAAAAATATATTCGATATCATATCTTGCGAGTGTAATCAGCTCGTGTAAGGAATCTGAGGAAGACCCGGAGACGTACGTCGAACAAAACCCCATGAATTTCAAGGCTGAGACTGTAGCAAAGGTGTATGAACAGTACATGTATGAGCTCAAACAAAATAACGCTATGGATTTTGACGACCTGTTGTGGAATGCTGTGAAGGTGCTCGAGGCTAGTGACGAGGTGCTCGAATATTATCAGAGAAGATTCCGGTATATAATGGTCGATGAATATCAGGATACCAACTATTTGCAGTATAAGATCATTCACGTGCTGGCGAGCAAAAGCCACAACCTCTGCGTGGTCGGAGACGACGACCAGTGCATATATCAGTGGCGAGGAGCGGATATTAGGAACATTCTGGATTTTGAGAACGACTTTCCGGAGACCAAGGTTATCAAGCTGGAGCAGAATTACAGATCGGATGCCAATATTCTGGAGCTCGCGAATTCCGTAATAGTCAATAATAAGAATCGCAAGGCCAAGGCCCTGTGGACAGATAAGGCTGCCGGCAGAAAGGTCACTTACAGACGACTTGAAGACGAGCAACGCGAGGCGTGGTATATCGGCGGCGAGATCCAGCGCTTACATGATGACGAAGGTATTCCGTTCAATAAAATGGCCATCCTGTATCGCAAGAATGCGCAGTCACGTCCTTTTGAAGAAAAGTTTTCATTTAGAGGTATCCCATACAGAGTGCTTGGAGGCACCAGATTCTACGATCGCAAGGAGATCAAAGATGTAATGGCGTACATGCACCTTGTCGACAATCCATGTGATGATGTGGCTATGACCAGGATCATCAATGAACCGAAGCGTGGAATCGGTGCAAAGAGCTTAGGGGGCATAGTCTCCTACGCGAAGGCGTACAGGATAAGTATATTTGAGGCACTCAAGGAACCGGAGGTGGTTGGAGCGCTGTCCGGGAAAGCTCAGACGGCAGCTGCCAATCTGGTTGATATGCTTGATGAATTGCGGGCAGAACAGGAAAACATGGAGCTGGCGGATGTATACGACAACCTGCTTAGACGTTCTGAATATCTCGCAGCGCTCGAGGCAGAGGACACCGTAGAAGCTGACGCACGCATAGAGAACATCCTCGAACTCCGTTCAGTAATCGTGGAATTTGAGAACAAAGCAGAGGGTGCAATTTTAACCGAACAGGAGGAAGAGTTCAAGGAGGAACGTGACAGACTTAGAGCCGAAGGCTTTGATGTAAAGGAGCCAACTCTTATGCAATCGTTCCTGGAGAGGATAGCGCTTCTGTCCGATATTGATAATCGCGATGACAATGAGGAAGCTGTAATCATGATGACGCTACACAGTTCCAAGGGCTTGGAATTTCCGGTCGTGTTCATGCCGGGTATGGAGAACGGTATATTTCCGGGCGCGGCAGCGATGGATGATCCCGGCAAGATGGAAGAGGAGCGCAGACTTTGCTACGTTGGAATTACCAGAGCTAAGCGCAAGCTGTATCTGACAAGTGCTGAGATGAGAATGCTGTACGGCAGGACGGACTACACCGTTGAATCGGAATTTATGCGGGAGATGAATGTGGATTTGCTGGAGGGCGATCCAACGGCGATCCAGAGAGCTGCTGCGGGTGGAGGCTTTCTGGGCGATGACGGCTTGTTTGGGACCAGGGAATTCAAAGGAAGATACGAGGGCAGCGCGGATGGCTACGATGCCGGCTTCACCAAGCCTTTTGATGCGCTGAAATTTGCCAGGAAGCAGGCATCCAAGGGTATCAGCAACGAGGGCTTTGAGGCAGGAGACAGGATTAGTCATCCTAAGTTCGGCGAAGGGCTCCTGATCGACCAGGATGCCAAGACGTTGACCATCGCCTTTGATTCTGTCGGGATCAAGAAGCTCGGCAAGGGTTTTGTCAAGCTTATCAAGGTCGAATAGCCTAGTTTGCTTGTTAGATAAACTATGGCATAGCATAAGCTGCAGCTTAGCACAAATTACGGTGCAAAATACAACTAAGGCAGCAGACAGGACTGGAAAAAGAGGGAAACATGAATCTTGAGAACAAGAAGAATCGAATAGATGAGCTGATAATCACGCTCAACAAGGCTTCGGCGGCTTACTACGACGAGGCAAGTGAGATTATGAGCAATTACAAATACGATGCGCTATATGATGAGCTCGAAGCGTTGGAGCGAGAGACCGGATACACGCCGAATGACAGTCCGACGAGGAATGTCGGCTACACAGTGCAGTCGGAGCTGCCTAAAGAGAGACATGCAAGCCGCATGCTCAGTCTGGACAAGACTAAGAGCCGTGATGAGCTGGCTGCGTGGCTGGGCGAGCACGAGGGCCTGCTCTCGTGGAAGCTTGATGGGCTGACGGTCGTGCTGACCTACGATGCAGGAAGGCTTACCAAGGCAGTAACACGCGGCAATGGCGACATAGGCGAGGTTATAACGCCTAACGCACTTGTGTTCGCAAATGTGCCTAAGCGGATAGCTTATACGGGACACGCGGTTATTCGCGGTGAGGCCGTTATCACCTACGAGGAATTTGAGAAAATCAACGAGGCTATAGATGACGCAGATGCCAAGTACAAGAATCCTAGAAACCTCTGCAGCGGCAGCGTGCGTCAGCTCAACAGCAAGATTACCGCGGCGCGCAATGTCAGGTTCTACGCTTTCACACTTAGTGAGGCTGCAGGTGTTGATTTTGCAGACCTCAGGTCCAATCAAATGGAGTGGATGAGCGCGCAGGGCTTTGACGTCGTCGAATACGTCAAGGTCGACCGGCACAGCATACCGGATGCTATCGAGAGATACGCCGAGAGGGTGCAGAGCTTCGAGCTGCCTTCTGACGGCCTTGTGCTAACGCTTGAGGATCTGCGATATGCAGCTACGCTTGGCACTACTGCAAAATTCCCTCGCGACTCGCTCGCTTTCAAATGGGCGGATCAGCAGGCGGAGACTGTTCTCCGAGACATCGAATGGAGCCCGTCGCGCACGGGACTTCTCAATCCGATAGCGATATTTGACCCGGTTGAGCTCGAAGGCACAACAGTTAAGCGCGCATCAGTGCACAACCTCAACATCATGGAGTCATTGGAATTAGGCATCGGAGATATAATCACCGTCTACAAGGCGAACATGATTATTCCTCAGATTGGTGACAACCTCACCAGGAGCAGCCATATAGAGCTGCCTTGCCACTGCCCGGTGTGCGGCGGCGATACAGAGGTTAAGGTCATGACCGGAACCAAGGTTCTTACATGTACCAATCCGGCTTGCCTGGCCAAGCAGGTCAAGAGATTTTCGCTATTCGTATCGAGAGATGCGCTCAATATAGAAGGCTTATCGGAGCAGACCTTGCTCAAGTTCATAGGACTGGGGTATATCAAATCGTTTGCAGATATATTTCGCCTTCATGAGCACAGAGATGAAATTGTGGAGCTCGACGGCTTTGGTGAAAAGTCATACGATAAGCTTGCCGCATCGATTGAAAAGGCTCGCCATACTGTACCGGCTAGGATTCTGGCGGCTGTCGGAATCCCCGGCATTGGCGTGGCAACTGCAACACAGGTCGCAAAGACTTACGAAAATAAATGGCGCAAGATTGCTGCCCTGACTTACGATGAGCTGATCACAATCGACGGTATCGGTGAAGTGTTGGCGAGAGATTATGAAGCTTTCTTTGCAGATGAACACAACAAGCAGGTTCTGTCCGATTTGATCGGAATGCTGGATATAGATGAGAGCTACGAAGCTGCCGGAAATGAACTGACCGGATCGATATTCGTAATAACAGGCAATCTGGAGCATTACAAGAGTCGCACCGAGCTCAAGAAAGAAATAGAAGCGCAAGGCGGCAAGGTTGGCAGCAGTGTCAGCAAGAACACGAGCTATCTGGTAACCAACAACCCCAATTCAGGGTCATCTAAGAACAAGTCTGCAGCGGAGCTGGGCGTCGAGATAATCACCGAGGACGAAATAAGGGCGATGCTCGGGTATTAGGGGGTTATCGTAAGGCTTATTTAGATATATAATAAATAAGTTGCAATTATAATTTTTAGAAAGCAGAGGAGGGCCAATGGAAAATAACAATCTGATTGACCAGGAACAGGCTTTCGAAGAAAGCAGAGATAAAATCTTTGAACTGCTGGCAGAGAAGAAATATTTCCGCTGCAGAGATGAACTCCTCAAATTCAACGAAGTAGATATCGCCGAGCTGCTCGAGGACGTGATGGAAGAGTACGATATGCAGAATGCCGTCATCTTGTTCCGCACGCTCCCGAAGGACATTTCTGTCGAGGTATTTGCAAACTTTGACGTTGACGACCAAGTTGAGATTATCAATATTATCACCGATCCCGAGATCAAGTACATCATCGATGCGCTGGATTTCGACGACATGATAGACGTGCTCGAGGAGCTGCCTGCCAATATCGTGGATAAGATTCTCGACAAGACACCAAAAAACGAACGCAGACAGATAAATACCTTCCTCATGTACAAGGAATATAGTGCCGGCTCGCTGATGACCCCGGATTATATCAATCTGCGCAAGAACATGACGAGACGTGAGGCACTCGACCACATACGCGATGTCGGAATGGATTCAGAGACGATTTATTCCTGCTATGTGCTGGATGGCGGACGCAAGCTCATAGGTGTCTGCTCACTCAGGAGCCTTGTGCTCGCTGACGAGAATACCAAGGTCTCAGACATCATGCGTGATGACATTATTTATGCTCATGTCGATGACGATCAGGAAGAGACGTCTGAGCTGTTCAAAAAATATGGCTTCATCGCTATTCCGGTAGTTGACAACGAGGAGCGACTCGTCGGTATCATCACGTTTGACGACATCCTGGATGTAATTGAAGACGAGAGCACAGAGGATATGGAACGTATGGGAGGTGTCATCGACAATCAGGATAGGGATTACCTCGATACCCCGGTATTGGTGCATGTCAAGGCGCGCTTGCCATGGTTGCTCGTTCTGATGTGTTCGTATGTATTTACAGGCGGAATGATAGCCAGCTTTGAGGCTTCTCTGTCAGCGGTAATCGCACTGGTAGCATACATGCCTATGCTGATGGGAACCGGAGGTAACTCAGGCACGCAGTCCTCGACCGTTATCATCACCGGTATGGCGACAGGTGCTCTGGAGCTGTCGGATATACTCAAGGTCCTGTGGAAGGAATTCCGCATAGGTATCATCGTCGGTATCTGCGTCAGCGTACTCAACTATTTCAGAATAGTATTGTTCGATCACAATGGCTCGCTGGTTGCACTGACAGTATGCTTCTCGATGGTGCTTATCGTAGTAATCGCAAAGTGCATTGGCGCGCTGCTCCCGATGATCGCCAAGAAGATCGGTATCGACCCTGCGCTCATCGCCGGGCCTATGATGGCTTCACTGACCGATATGGTTGCGCTGGGTACATACTTTACGATGGCTCGGATAGTGCTCAAGATATAGAATATTTTTACGATAATAACGGTAATATATGTAACAGGAATAAGGAAAATAAGTAGTATAGAGATAATATAAATATATTGGGAAATGCATGTTGACTATATTTCAAATATTTCAAAACCGATAATTAGTCAGGATATTTTGTTTTATATATCAACGTAATTGCTTAATTAGCTATATTAGCTACCAGAATTTAATTGCAGGAGGACATGGTGAATACTAACAACTATGCTGAGCTGGCCGAAAGGGCTCGCAGAATCAGAATCAACGCTCTCAAGGCAATTCATGCTGCAAAATCCGGACATCCGGGTGGATCGCTGTCGGCTGCCGACATTATCGCAACTCTGTATTTTGAGGTGCTCAATATTGATCCCCAGGAGCCTGATAAGGCAGATAGAGATAAATTCATAATCTCGAAAGGTCACGCTGTTCCGGCTCTCTACGCAGCTCTCGGAGAGAGAGGCTTCTACGATGTAGATGACATGATGACGCTGAGGCAGGTTGACAGCAGATTCCAAGGGCATCCCAACATGCACAAGGTGCCGGGTATCGAGATGTCTACCGGTTCTCTGGGACAGGGCTTCTCGGCGGCGGTCGGTATGGCGATAGCCGGTAAGATCGATAATAACCCCGGCCGGGTATATGTCCTGGCTGGAGATGGAGAGCTTCAGGAGGGGATCGTGTGGGAGGCTGCTATGCAGGCTGCACACAGACATCTCGATAACCTGGTTGCAATCGTTGACCTCAATGGATTGCAGATTGACGGCAAGGTTAGCGATGTCAAGGAGGTCGGCCCGGTAGATGAGAAGTTCAAGAGCTTTGGCTGGAACGTAATAGTGGTTGATGGACACAGTTATGATGAGCTTATTAGAGCTTTTGCGGAGGCTAAGGAGTGTAAGACTGCTCCAACTGCTATCATCGCACATACACACAAGGGCAAAGGCGTATCGTTTATGGAAGATAATGCAGGATGGCACGGCAAGGCTCCCGGTGATGAGGAGCTGGCTACTGCAATTGAAGAGCTTGGAGGTGACAATTAATGGCAGATAAGATCGCAACTAGAGCTGCATACGGAGAATTCCTGGTAGAGAAAGGCGCTGTACGCAGGGATCTTGTCGTAATGGATGCTGACCTGTCAGGTTCGACCAAGACAAAGGGCTTCGCGCAGGCTTACCCGGAGAGATTTATTAACTGCGGAATTGCAGAGCAGGACCTCATGGCGGAGGCGGCGGGCATCGCGCTGTCCGGACATGTGGTGTGTGCCAGCACATTTGCAATGTTCGCTACGGGCAGAGCATACGAAATTATCAGAAATTCTATAGGATATACTCATGCAAATGTAAAGGTGTGCGCTACTCATGCCGGGATCACGGTCGGCGAGGACGGTGCCAGCCATCAGACCTTTGAAGACATCGCGCTCATGAGAGAGATTCCGGGTATGACTGTTGTAAATCCGGCTGACGCTGTAAGCGCCAGGAAGCTGCTCGACGAGGTTGTTGATACTGACGGCCCTGCTTATGTAAGGCTGGGCAGATCCGGGGTGCCGGTGATTTATGGAGATGATGCAGACATCAAGGTTGGAAAGGCTAACACTGTGCGCGAGGGTACAGATGTGACAATCATTGCTACAGGCATCATGGTAGCAGATGCTCTTGAAGCAGCTGATGAACTGGCTGCAAAGGGAGTTTCAGCTCGCGTAATAGATATGCACACCATCAAACCGATAGATAGCGATGCTATAATCAAGGCTGCTGCCGATACCGGCAAAATCGTAACAGCAGAGGAGCACTCTGTAATCGGCGGACTGGGCAGCGCAGTTGCTGAGGTTCTGGTGCAAAATGAGCCGGTGAAGGTAGCGATGGTCGGACAGAAGGATACTTTCGGAGAGTCGGGCAAGCCGGATGAGTTGAGAGCAAAGTACGGCCTGACAAAGGCAGATATCATTAATGCAGTGACAAACACTCTTGAGTAAGAGAACGTCACTTGTGACGCTGTATTTACAAGGAATTGAGAAATATTAGCCGTGCTTACGTGATGAAATCTTCACATGTGCACGGTTTATTTATAAACTGAATCTATATGCAACTATAAATTTTGGTTATTATAGGTAAATATTTGCCAAAAAAATATTTAAATACAACAATATTAATTTACATTGTGATGAATAAGTGATACAATGTGTACTGTTAAAAACGAATTTGAATCCGATGTGTTCAGGTTCGGGCGCAAATGGCGGACTGCGGTATACGCAATGTATAAGCTAGTTGCTTGCAATTATCATTTTATTACTTTAGGAGGTTTTTTAAAATGGAAACTACATCAAGAAAACTCCCTTTTGGCTTTTATGTTTGCGCACTTTCGTTTACATTCGAGAGACTTGCATACTATACGGCTAAATACGGGATGGCTATCTTCCCCGTACTGGCAGTGGCAAAGGGTGGATTAGGCTTGACTCATGCTGAAGGAGCTCTCCTATCATCATGGTTCGTAGCATTCACTTATATCACTCCAGTTATCGGAGGTATTGTTGCTGATAGATGGATTAGTCCAAGGATTCTTGTGCCGGTGGGTGAAATACTTATGGGATTAGGATACCTTGTAGCATGGCAGGCTACCGGTAAAGGTTCATTGCTTCTTTGTATTCTGCTTGTAGCTATCGGTACAGGATTCTTCAAGGGTAATGTTTCTGGTATCAACGGACGTCAGTTTACAGATGAGCAGATGCTTAATAAGGTATTTTCACTACAGTATTCATTTGTTAATATCGGCTCTTTCTTAGGTACTACATTCCTTGTACTTGTGGGAACCACATATGGTTATAGAGCAATGTTTCTTGTTTGCGGATTGTTCTTATTCCTTGACACTGCATGGTGGTTATTTGGAGTGAGATTCCTTCTTAATGATGCTGGAAAGAAACCATTTCTCAATAACAGTGCGGTAGTGGATACGGCAGAAAAAGCCGTTGAGAAGAGTCCGCTAACAAGGTCAGAGAAGAAAAGAGTTACAGCAATTTTAATAGTAACTATTTTTTCAGGAATTTTCTGGTTGTTCTGGTACATGGTTTATATGCCTGTGTATTACAATTTCGGTCCTGTTGAACAGGGCGGAAAAGGTTGGGCAAACTGGGCAATAGGCAACTGGACAATGCCTACATCTTGGTTTGACTCTGCAAATGGTCTGTTCTGCATCATCCTTTGTCCTGTATTCGCTGCAATTTGGGAGAGAATGTCAAGACGAGCAAAGGGAGATTGGAGTATGTGGAGAAAAACAGCGATCGGAATTCTTCTACTTGGTATCTGCATTGTATCAATGGTATTTGCAGCTATAATGGCTAAAGAAGGTAAGGGAACACCAGCAGGTATTTGGATTATTGTTCTAACTTCTCTTCTTATGACAGTTGGTGAAGTAGTATTTTCTCCACTTGGAAATGCTTTTATTTCGGAGTATTCTCCTAAACAACTACTTGGAACTCTTCTGGGAGTATGGCCGGTTGTAATCTTCTTTGCAGGTCTTGGATATGGACCTCTATATAACTTCTTAGCTAAGTACTCATTTATTAAAGCATATGGGGCTGTTGCTATAATAATTATTGCTTGCGGATTAGTAATGCTTGCAGTTGATAAGAAGTTCATGAACCTTGTTAAGGGAGATAATTAGTACCTTATCTTATTTGTAAACTGTTATATAACGATTGTGAAGTAGAGGACAACTGTGTTGGTAAAACCCGCTGTAGCTGTTGGAATTTTAACGGCTACAGCGGATTTATCTTTTTTGAAAGAAGATATAGGATGGACAAAAGCGTAGTCGCAGTTACAAAATACTTTCAGAGAGATAAACGTACTTCATCTATATCAACTGAGGGTTATGTTGCAGTCTTGAGAGAGCTACACAAGGCACCTGAGTCTTATAGTTATTTGAATTAGCCACCAATTTCTTTATTCTATAAACCTAGAAAAGAACTAGTAATACACTTGACTTATGATATAAAAATGATATCATGATGTTGCAAGATGGAATGACTTAACGTATACTTGGCTGATTTTTGTCAGGAGGTGTTGGCATGGATACTAAGAAGAGAATTGCATATTTATTGGTAGTGGGAATCGTGTTGATCTTTGTCAGGAATCGACTAGGATCATATATGCCACAGTTTGCTTCGCTTGGTATTGCAATAATACTTACCATAGTGTCTATTGGACTGTTGATAGTGGAAAAGAGACTTGACCTACCTTTTTTTTATGGATATGCTCGCCACTGGGATGGTGGATACTTAATCAACAGTGCATTCCTGTTGGGGCTGGCGACATTTTTCTATGCAGTGACAATGATATATGGTGTGATTGCTTTAGTGCTTGAGACAGCGATATACCTGCTGCTGTGTGAGGTAATTAAGACCCACGTGACAGATTCGGCTAAACAGTGACAGTAAAACGGACTTTGTTTCGGATTTGAATTGGTAAGTCTAAATCGATAAGTATAAGATGATAATATGATCAAGGCATAAGGGTGCTGCTACTGCGGGCGGCATCCTTATGCCTTATCTGTTTAAGAATTGATGAAAATATCTGCATAAATATACTATTAAGCTAAAATAAATACAGAATAACTATTGAACTGATGACAGATAAGTGATACCATAAATCCACTGTTAGATAAGTATAGGAGTAAGGAAATTGAAATGGGAGCTTATTTAAAAGGTTTTCTGGTTGCTTGCCAGGGAATTCCGGCAACTGTGTTTGTAAGTGTATTATCTGTCATAATCGGTTCTGCAGCAGGTTTGCTGCTGGCGCTGATGCGGACATCCAAGAGCAAGGTGCTCAACTGGATTTCCAAGGTATATGTTGATATAGTGAGAGGCACACCGATGGTTGTGCAGGCGTTAATATTTGCATACGGCATACCTCAGTTTATGCAGGCGCACGTGTTATACTTCAAGTGGGCCAATCTGATTATCCCGGCCATCATCGTTTGCGGACTCAACAGTGCGGCGTATATGTCTGAGGTTATCAGGAGTGGAATTCAGGCAGTTGATAAAGGGCAGATGGAGGCGGCAAGATCGCTCGGCATGAGCAAGTCGATGGCTATGAAGCTTATCATCATTCCTCAGGCTATCAAGATTATCCTGCCTGCAGTCGGCAACGAGTTCGTAACGCTTATCAAGGAGACCTCAGTACTCAGCTTCGTCGGAGTAGTTGAGATCCTGCGTAAGGGAACTCTTCTCAATGCCGCTACTTATCAAGCGTTCCCGGCATACATAGGTGTTGCTCTTGCATATATGCTCCTGACGATCCCGCTGTCCAAGCTTATAGGTGTGATGGAGGACAGGAGCAAGAATCCAAGGCAGGTAGTGGAACTGATAGACGAAGAACCGGCGCTCGAAGGGGAGGCAGCGTAATGATAGAGATTAAGAATTTACACAAGTCATACGGGAGTAATGAAGTGCTCAAGGGCATTGACCAGACCGTTAGCGAGGCGGAGGTGCTCTGCATCGTCGGCCCGTCCGGTTCCGGCAAATCCACCATGCTCAGATGCATCAACCTGTTAGAGGTTCCGACATCCGGAGAGGTGTTCATAGATGGAGAGCTCGTTACTCAGCAGAATATCAACGAGATTAGAACCAAGATGGGAATGGTATTCCAGAATTTCAACCTGTTCCCTCATATGACGGTTCTGGATAACATCACCTGTGCTCCGATTAACGTCAAGGGTGTGAGCAAAGCGGATGCAGAAGCTAAGGCTATAGAACTCTTGACAAGGGTAGGCCTTGCGAATAAAGCAAATGCATACCCACGCTCCTTATCCGGCGGACAGCAGCAGCGTGTCGCTATTGCGAGAGCTTTGGCTATGGATCCCGAAATCATGCTTTTTGATGAACCTACATCGGCATTAGACCCTGAGATGGTCGGAGAAGTGCTTGACGTAATGAAAAATTTGGCAAAGGAAGGTCTGGCGATGATTGTCGTCACTCACGAGATGGGCTTCGCCAAAGAGGTTGCCGATAAGGTGATCTTTATGGATGGCGGAGTGATTGTGGAACAGGGTACACCTGAGGAAGTACTTGTAAATCCTGCAGAGGAGAGAACCAAGAACTTCTTATCAAAGGTGCTAAGTTAATCGTCAAGAGCCGATCCGGCTTTGAGAATTTTGCAGATGAATAAGATTAATATAAGTTGTGCTTCATATTTCATATAAAGTGTGCGTTTATTGCTTATATATAGATGATATTTTTAGAAATATTGCAGATATATTGTAGCTGAGAAACTTCACGCAACTACATTTTGCGTCATTTAGCGGTTATGTGAAGCTTGTAGCCCCAAATAGTGATTATTTAGCACGGGATAGGGATTCTATGCCGTGCTTTTGTAATGCTTTCAGTTTATTTTTAAGTACTTCTGGTGTATAATGTTACAATATGTTGGTGGGTCTAGGAGGTCATATGATCGAATTTAGAAATGTAACTAAAAATTACGGCTCGAATGTCGGACTGGAAAATGCAACTGTCCGCATCGAGAAGGGCGATTTCGTGTTCCTTGTAGGACCGAGCGGCGCAGGCAAGACTACATTCGTCAGACTGATACTTAATGAGATAAGCGCAGACAGCGGCTCCATAGCTGTCGCCGGCAAAGATATAACGAGACTCTCCAGGAGAGAGGTGCCGGAGCTGAGACAGAAGATAGGTATGGTATTCCAGGACTTCAGATTGCTTGAGAAGAAGACGGTATATGAGAATGTTGCCTTCGCGATGGAGGTAGTTCATGCCAGGCGCAAGGATATCAGGAAGCAGGTTCCTTATGCGCTTGATCTCGTAGGCATTCTCGACAAGAGGAATAGATATCCCAATGAGCTGAGTGCAGGTGAGCAGCAGCGTGTCGGCATTGCACGAGCTATCGTCAATAACCCGCGTGTACTTATCGCCGATGAGCCTACCGGTAACCTCGATCCGGTTACGGCTATGGAGATTATGGGAATTCTGGATAAAATCAATCTCCGCGGCACTACAATTCTCATGGTTACACATGCCAAGGATATCGTTGACCAGATGAACAAGCGCGTTGTGGCTATTGAGGATGGACATATTGTCCGTGATGAGCATGGTCAGTATGGCTTCTATAACGACGAAGAATTCTACGACTATGACGAGGGGGTGGATCCATATGTTTTCTAGAGCGGGATACACACTCAAGCAGTCGATATCACAGATAGGCCGTAACAAGGGTATGAACATTACAGCGGTTCTGGCTATATCAGCTATGATGCTGATTCTGGGACTGTTCTTTGTAGCCTTTGTAAATGTAGACCTCTTTGCAAATGTCATCAAGCAGGACTACAATATCGTCGAGGTTTTCCTCAGCGATGACAATACAGATGCTGTCAACAGTGGCATTGAGAATCAGCTCAAGGCTATCAATGGCGTAGACAAAGTGGAATATCGCTCCAAGGCTGATGCAATCAAGGTCATGAAGAAAAGATGGGGAGACAATGGCTATCTGCTCGATAGCTTGACGGATAATCCGCTTCCAAATTCGTATCTGATATATGTCAAGGACAAGGGGGTTGCGGATAAGCTGTCCAAGACCGCGACATCGATCAAGGGAGTAGAGGATGTTAAGTATTATCAGGACACGGTGGAGAAGCTGCAGAGGATTACAAACTTCATCCAGACTGCTTCCATCATTACGATGCTGTTCCTGATTATCGTATCGGTTGTCATCGTGGCGAACACGATTAAGCTGACGGTATTTAACCGCTCCAAGGAGATTAGTATCATGAAATACCTCGGAGCTACGGACTGGTTCGTCAGAGGACCTTTCCTCATCGAGGGAATCATCCTCGGGTTCATATCGGCGGCGATATCCACGATACTTATGTATGTTATTTATTCGAGACTTATAGGGGTTGTCGGACCGGACATCATGAGGATGCTGTCAGTTCCGGTTGTTCCGACAGGATATCTGATTCCTAACGTAATGCTGATATTCATCGCACTGGGAGTGGGAGTAGGTACCTGTGGAAGTATTATCTCGATAAGAAGGTTCCTAGATAGATAAGGAGGATACGCATGGCTAAGGTTAGTAAATCAAAGTATGTGGTAGTTCTGCTGCTCGTCTTGTCAATGGTAGTGACGACATTTGTGATGGCGACTGATTCGTACGCCACAACAGCTGCACAGAAGAAAAAGGAAGCTGCGGCAGCGGGGGAAAAGGCGGCTGATTTCAACGCAAAGGTTGGTGAAGCAACCAAGAAGGTGCAAGAACTGGAATCGAACATCAATTCTGCACAGGCTAATATTAACGCTACACAGTCCAAGCTGGAGGCCAAGAAGGCTGAGGTAAGCAGGCAGACTGAGGCTCTAAATTCGAGGCTCAGAGCTATGTACAAGACAGGTACAGCCGGGTTTATCAATATAATTCTCAGTTCAGACAATGTAAGCGAACTGATTACCAATGTCAGCATGGTGCAGAGAGTGCTATCTAATGACAAGAAGCTGCTCGGCTCACTTCAGAATGATTACAACGAGATTGATGCCCTCAAAAAGCAGCAGGTAGAGCAGGAGAAGGTCCTCAAGGATAACAAGAAGCAGGTTGAAGAGCTTCGCGATAAGTACAAGGGGCTGGCTGATGAGTACGCCAAGCAGCAGGATCAGCTCAATGCCGAGGGCGATAAGCTCGCTGCAGAGGCAATGGCAGCACAGGCAGCAGCTGAGGAGAAGCTCAGACAGCAGCAGGCGTCACAGCCTCAGTCACAGCCACAGAGCAAGCCATCCGGTGGCGGATCGAGTACCCCGGCTCGCCCAAGCACACCGGCCGTATCGTCGGGCGGCTACCAGTGGCCGGTTAGCGGTGGAACAATCACGTCACCGTTCGGATGGAGGGTTCACCCGATCTTCCATACCAAGAAGTATCACGACGGTGTAGACGTATCAGGTCTTCCAACAGGTACGCCAATCAGATCGATTGCAAACGGTTATGTTACCAAGGCGTCGTACTACGGTGGATACGGAAACTGCGTAATGATTTCTATTGGAAACGGATATACGACTCTGTACGGACATATGAGCAGATTTGCGGTATCCAACGGTCAGTATGTAACTAAGGGACAGGTTGTCGGATATATTGGCAGCACAGGATGGTCGACAGGTCCTCACCTGCACTTCAGCCTGATCAAGAACGGAAGATACATTAACCCGATGAGTATATTCTAGAGTATGAACACAGATTTTTTTAAGAACACTCCGGTGCTGTACGAGTTATTAAGAATAAGAGGGATTGAAGGTGACGAGGAACTCAAGGAGTTCCTCTCCCCCAGTCCTAAGCTCGCATATGATCCATTCCTGCTAGCAAATATGCATGCGGGGGTGGATTTATTATTAGATGCGATATACAGCGGCTGCAAGATTGTAATCTACGGAGATTATGACTGCGATGGAGTCACTTCGACGGCACTTCTGATGAAGGTTATCGGGTCGCTCACCGACAACGTGACATATTACATCCCATCCAGACTGGATGAGGGGTATGGTCTTAACAAGACGGCAATAGACCGTATATATCAGGAAGAGGGTGAGGTGATAGTAACAGTGGACTGCGGTTCTGTTTCAGCCGAGGAGGTTTTCTATGCAAACAGCCTTGGCATAGAGACGATAGTAACCGATCACCACACGGTGAAGGATGTAGTTGCACCGGGGATAGTTATCAACCCCAAGAACCCGGGCGACACGTATCCATTCAAAGGCTTGGCCGGAGTAGGCGTTGCCTACAAGCTGGCACTTGCTCTCAGCCGCAGCTGCGATATACCCAGAAGCCTCATAACAGAAGTGCTTGAGCTGGTTGCAGTCGGAACTATCGCTGATATCATGCCTCTTGTAGATGAGAACAGGTCGCTTGTAAAATATGGACTCAGGCTGATGAGACTGGGCTTTAAGAACAAGGGCTTGCGCAGACTGACCGAGATGGCAGGGGTGGATTACAGCACTATGGATTCGACCAATGTTGCGTTCGCGATCGTGCCGAGGATTAATGCTGCAGGCAGGCTGGGAGACGCTTCTCTGGGAGTCGAGATGCTCCTATCGGATGACGATGATGATATAGAACGTCTGTGCACCAAGCTGATGGAGAATAATAAGAGGCGGCGTGAGCTGCAGCGGGAGGCGTATGAAAATTGCATCGGCACAGCGGAGCGCGAGCTGGAGCGCGGGGATTTCATCATGATTGAGGCTGAGAGTGCTCATGAGGGTATCCTCGGTATAGTGGCAGGGAATCTCAAGGAGAGATTTAACAGGCCGGTGGTCATCGTTTCTCCGAGCGATGGTCAGCTCAAGGGGACCGGCAGGTCGATAGACGGGATAGATCTGTACGCTCTGTTAAATAAGCACGCAGACTGCTTCGTTAAATTTGGCGGACACAGGACTGCATGCGGATTTACTATGAAGCCGGAAGTGCTCGAACACCTACGGATAACGCTCAATGAGGATGTGGCGGAGCTGCTTGCGGATAATGATGAGTTGTTTGACAGAAAAGTGGACACGGATATGGATATAGCTGTCCCGGATATAAGTCTTGACCTGGCAAAGGGGATAGAGCTGTTTGCGCCTTTTGGCGAAGGGAACCCGGAGCCTGTGTTTAAGCTCGACAGAGCGCAGGTTGTTGACTGGAGGTTCCTGTCAGACAACAAGCATGCCAGATTCTCGGTCATGCAGCGAGGCAGCGCGGTTCAGTGCATCCTGTTCAACAAGGCGATGGACGTGTACGGTTTGGTGACTGCAAATAGACCGCTGGATATATACGGCGTGATAGACGTCAATAGATGGAAGGATAGGGAGAATGTTCAAGTCAGGGTCATCAGCATTGAGGAAGCGTAGATTATATGTGGTGTCGTTTGCCGCAGGCTTTGGCACTGCGCTCGTTTGCGTTGCCTTTATTATGCATGTCATCCTTGGGGGAAGGCTGATATCACAGCACAAGCTTGACCGTTATGTCGCAGTGGATGATGAATTTGGACAGTACTATGATATGGAGAGGCTGATAAGTAGCAAATCGTACTATAAACGCAATAGCGAGGGTACCGGCAAGCTTATCGCCGGAGGCATCCTCAAGACGGTAGACGATAAATACGCAGAGTACATGACCGGCAAGGAATACGACGCTTTTGAGCGCAGGTATCTGAGCTCGTATTCCGGCGTGGGAGTTGCACTCAAGATGGATGAGAACAACAGGATAGTGGTAAGCAGGGTTCTGGCGGGAAGCGATGCTGAGCGTTCCGGTATCACCTCAGGAGATATTCTGCTCAAGATAGATAGTAAAAACGTCAAAAGCCTCGAAGATGCAGGCAACCTGATGAATGACGCCGCCGGTAGCGAGATTGAATTCACAATCTCGCGCAGCGGAGTAGTCAAGGAATACAAGCTCAACAGATCCAAGGTAGAAGACGATGGTATAACCTATGATGTTAAGGATTCAGCTGCCCATATCGGTTATGTGAGGATCAGTACTTTTCGGAAAGGCACAGCTAAGGCATTCAGATCGGCAGTCAGCGATCTCAAGGCTAAAGGCTGTGACAAGGTGGTAATCGACCTGCGCGGTAACACGGGCGGAGTAGTAGAGGAAGCGTTTGACACAGCGGATGAGGTGCTGGGAAAGGCGAAGCTTGGAAGAATTATTTCCAAGAGTAAGACTAAGACATATAGCTCCGATTCCAAGTCACAGAGCGTAAATGTGGTAGTGCTCGTTGACGGCGATACGGCAAGCGCTGCGGAGATATTTGCAGCAGCTGTGAAGGCGAACGAGGTGAAAATTGTCGGGAGCAGAACATACGGCAAAGGCGTAATTCAGACTGTGTTTAAGCTCAAGGGCGGAGCGGTTGTCAAGTTGACTACTGCAGAATACGTTGATCCGGATGGCAAGAAAATCAACAATAAAGGCATAGAGCCCGATATAAAAGCAGATTCAGGAGAACAGGCAGAGGGAGAAGCAATCCGGATTCTCACGGGTAAGCAGTAACGCAATTGTCAGGCTGCAAATCAGCTGTGTATATAAATTTGTGCATATAAATTATTGAAGCCATGAGCGACATAAAAGGTGTATCTTGTAACGCGGAGGTTACGATTATGTATTTATTTTACACAAATGAATACCGGAGGGGCAGGAAGCATAGCCGTGAGTTGCTTGCCAAGAGCATCGCAATGTTGACTGAACAGCTCGCAAATGCTGAGTCAACCGCTGACAGCAGCTCACCGGAGGATAGCTCCGAGATCTGTCTTAGCAAGGAGCTTTACTGCATGTCGCAGGAGGAGCTCCTCATATATATTGAGAAGAATATCGGGGAAAATCAGAACGGAAAGCCTTGCATCGCAGGGGTTCCGGATTATTCCATATCACATAGTGAAAATACTTGGGCAATAGCTTTTGCAGATGTCCCATGCGGACTCGATATACAGTATAATAGAGCTGCTAAGCTCATGAGCATAGCGGAGAGATTTTATGCCGAGGAAGAGCTGTTATATGTCAAGAGGCTCAATGCGCGAAAGGAAGATGAGTTTTTTCGCATCTGGGCGAGACACGAGGCTGTGATCAAGGCAGCCGGGGGCACCGTGTTTGACGAGGTTTCAAGCACACTTAACTATGAAGTGGTTTACTGCGGAGGTATATGGCGTCTATATGATGTTGATTTCGGGTGCAGAGGTAACGAGCCTGTGCCGAAGGCAGCGGTGGCTGTTAGGGGAGATTCAGCGCTTCGAAATGTTAATGACGTAAATCTTATCAGGCTGTAGTGTGAGAGAAATATTCGTGAGATAAGAGCTGCCAGTCTATAGCGCGAGTGAAATGTCAGGATATAAGAGCTGTCAGGCTGCAGTGTGGCGGTATACGAAAATTACGCACTTGATATATAAATCTAATTTTTAATCGCAATATAATAATCGGATAGCGGACATTTATGAGGGAAAAAAGAGGTGTAGGTGACGAAGCGATGCGGTTTCTATCGCACCGCATGCGCACGGAACAGGAGATGCGGCAGCATCTGTCAGAGAGGGAATATGATGAGTCGGAGATCGAAGGTGCTATAAGGGATCTCAAGATGCACCATTACATAGATGACTATGAATATGCGTTGGCTTTTTACCGCAATTCATACGAAAAGCTGCGCGGAGGCATGAGGGCTAAGCGTGAATTGGAGCAAAAGGGTGTAGATGCGGTTGTTGCGGGAAATGCACTCGAGGACTACAGATACGAGGCGGGCATCGATGAGGTGGCGAATGCCAGACGCCTTGCGATTTATTCAGTCTACGGTTCGGAATATATTAACGGATGCGATTCGGATTTTATCGATGTGATAGCGAAATTCAAGGATATTGAAGGTGCTGAATATCTGGAAGAACGCAAGCTTGCATCGATAGCGAGAAAGCTTGAAGCGCGAGGGTACGCCTCAAGCGTGATTTGCAGGATTGTGTCGGAGGTGCGTGGCTGGAAGGTATAGTGCAGGAATGGGCCGCGGCACTGATTGTGAAGGCAATGATAGCATGATGCGCAGCCGGAAGGCGTAGGGCAAGAATGAGCTATGAGCGACTCCGGAAACACAAAATGTATCAGATAGGAGAAGATCGGCAGGGATGAATATCATTGTAATATTGTTGTTAATCGTGTGCATCGCATCGATGCTGATGAGCATACTTGTGCTGACGCGCACCGGAGAGAATGAATCGCGTATGGATTCATACTTCAAGGCTTATGGCGATGCGATAGCTAAGAGTCAGATGACGATGTCCGAGCATCAGGATTTGAGGCTCAAGGAACTCAACGACAGCATGGCGAGATTGCGCGCTGACAGCAATACTCAGATAGAGAATATCAGGCAGACGGTGGATGAGAAGCTGCAGACAACCTTGGATACGAGGCTTACGAAATCGTTTGGATTAGTCAATGATCGTTTGGAGCAGGTCTATAGGGGCATTGGCGAAATGCAGTCCGTTGCTCAAAGCGTAGGAGATCTTCGCAAAATCTTGTCTAACGTCAAGACTAGAGGTATACTCGGAGAGGTGCAGCTGGGTGCGATTTTAGAGCAGGTGCTTTCGCCCGGTCAGTATGTAAAGAATGCCAGGATGAAGGAGAACTGCAGGGAAAATGTAGAGTTTGCAATCAGGATGCCCGGTATTGATGATCATGAGGTGTTTCTCCCCATAGATGCGAAATTTCCGGGAGATGCCTACAATGCTCTCCTTGAAGCGTATGACCTGGGCGAAAAGGATCAGATAGCAGAAGCGAAAAAGAGGCTTGTAAATAGGATTGAAAGCGAAGCCAAGGATATCAATGTGAAATATATCAATCCGCCGGTTACGACGGATTTTGCTATAATGTTCCTACCGTTTGAAGGACTCTATTCCGAGGCTATTAATGCCGGGCTGATCGAGCCTTTGCAGAGAAAGTACAAGGTATCGATAGCAGGCCCTACTACTATGGCGGCACTGCTAAGCAGCCTGCAGATGGGGTTTAACACGCTGGCTATTGAGAAGAAGAGCAGTGAGGTGTGGGAACTGCTGCATGCGGTGCGCAAGGAATTTGACAGATTTGAAGCGGTAATCGCCAAGTCACAGGGACACCTCAAAATGGCGAGCGACGATATAGATGAGCTTGCAGGCGTGCGGATGCGCCGGATGAAGAGGGCTCTGCAGAGAGTAACCGATATAGACGATAAAGAGGATTAGGTATGAAAATATACGCCATTGCTGATCTGCATCTTTCCTTCGACGAGAGAATCGATAAGCCGATGGATGTCTTCGGCGCCGGCTGGGACGACCATGCGGAGCGAGTCAGAGCCGCGTGGACGGATCTGGTGACAGAAGCTGATGTAGTAATAATTCCGGGCGATATTTCGTGGGGGCTCAAGCTTGATGAGGCTATGGCTGATCTGGAGTGGATCCACAATTTGCCGGGGCAGAAGGTATTGCTCCGCGGCAATCACGATCTGTGGTGGTGCAGGATTCAGTATTTAAGGACTCTCTACGACGATATGCATTTTCTGCAAAATGACTGTTACTATATCGAGCCGCTTGACATAGCTGTCTGCGGCTCGCGCGGCTGGCCGACTCCGGACGTGATAGCGTACACTGAGCATGACCGGAAGATGTACCTGAGAGAACAGGGGCGCCTGCGCAACAGCCTAAGCGAGGCCAAGCGTATCGGAGCGTCGAGGATTATCACAGCTATGCATTATCCTCCGGCCAAGACAGAGGAGACGGAATTTACAAGGATAATGCAGGAATTTGGCGTAGAGCAGTGCATCTACGGCCATTTACACGGCATGACGGCTTGGGAAAACGGCATCAAAGGGGAGTACGGCGGTGTTGACTACAGGCTTGTGTCGCTCGACTATCTGGGTGCTAGGCCAAAACTTATATACGATAGCGAATTCGGCGCTGACGACAAGGCTGCTCGGCGGTAGAGCTGATGCATGGCCGAGAAGGTGACGCGGACTGCGATAATTACAATATTAAGCAGAGAAAGTAGCGCAGATTGTGATAATTACACGGTTAAGAGGGACCACCATATATGAAATATGCATTTATAATCAATCCTATTGCCGGGAATGGCAAGAAAGCTGAAAAGCTGTGCAAGGAAATTGAGGCTGTATCACTCGATACGGAGTACGATATCGAGGTACGCTTAACGACCGGCCCGGGTTCGGCGACTTCGATTGCGGACAGGCTCGCTAGTGCTGCAGGACATGCGGGAGAGGAAATTCGCATCTATGCGTGCGGGGGAGACGGTACAGTCAACGAGGTAGCCAACGGTATCTACGGTCATGCAAATGCTGCACTCGGTATCATCCCGATTGGCAGCGGAAATGATTTCATCCGCAACTTTGGCGGCGACAGACCGACTGATTATAGAGATCTGATGTCTCAGCTGCTTGCTGAGGAAGAGGCAATCGATGTCATGTCGTATTCCTACAAGGCAGACGGAGTTGACTGCAGAAGGATAGGTCTCAACTCTTTTAACATTGGTTTTGACGGAAACGTTGCGATTCTGGCGACGTATTTTAACAAGAGGACGGTTATCGGCGGATCCATGTCATACGCACTGTCGATATTTCTCAACCTTATAGAAAAGTCCGGACAGAATTTGCAGGTGACGGTTGACGGGGAGCGAATCTTCAAAGGCCCCCTTATGCTCTGTACGATTGCAAATGGCAGATTCTGTGGAGGCGGTATTGAGGGCAGTCCGAGAGCTCAGCTGGATGATGGCCTGGCGGATGTACTGGTAGTTCACAAAATTCCCCGTAGAACGGTGCTCAAGATCCTGCCGAGGTTCGCAAAGGGCAAGATCTTTGAGGTTGAAGCGGCTAGGGATATTATCGAGTATAGACAGGGGCAACAGATACATATACTGCCTAGAAATGGGCACATGAAGTTCGTAGTCGATGGGGAGATTATTGAGACCGGCGAGCTTGATGTGGAGATGAAGAGCAAAGCGATACGTGTATTGGTGCCTTATCTGCAGGTATAGCCGGATATGGCAGGACAGCTGAACAACGGGCAGTGGATGTCTCCGAGTCAGCTGATACGGCGAATGCGGTTGATGCAGCCGGTACAGCGGATGCAGCCTGACGGCACGTGACATGATAAATTCGATACGATGGGAGAAGATATGAGCGCCTGTAGCAATCTCAAGAGGATATGTAGAATATTGATACCGGCGGTACTGTGCATGACTATGGTTTTCAGCACAGACGTGCTTCATAGGAATTTGTATGCAGCGGATGTATCCCGGAGCGTTCAATCGGACAAAATCGCAGATGCACCTGATATAAAAGCCGAGAGTGCGGTTCTCTATAGCGAGAACACCGGGACTGTACTGTACTCGAAGAATGCGGCTAAGCGGGTTGCCCCGTTTAGCACAACCAAGCTGATGACTGCGCTGTTGGTTGTAAAGCATGAGAAGGACCTCGACAGAAAGGTCAGAATCTCCAAGAGTGCAACGGAACTCGGCGGATCTACCATGTTCCTCAAGGAGGGGGAGGTCGTCACAATCAGACAGCTGCTATACGGGTTGATGATAAATTCGGGCAATGACGCTGCTTACAGCTTGGCCGAGGCGGTTTCCGGCGGAGATATCAGGAAATTTGTAAGATGGATGAACGAAGAAGCCGATAAGCTGGGCTGTAAGGACACTCATTTCATAAATCCAAATGGAATGAAGGCGGATGGACATTATACGACTGCCGGAGACTACATAAAGGTTGCAAGAGCGGCACTGCGTAACAAACAGGTGTATAAGCTTGCCGGCACCAAGATATTCAAGATGGATGCAACGAATCTTAGCGACAGGCGTGTGATGAAGGCGCATACGGATTTATTGGGCAAGAAGGGCTCCGGTGTGGTTGCAGGTAAGACCGGCTTCTGGGATGGTGAGGCGTCAATTGTATTGTCATATAACAAGAGAGACCTGAGCATGCTGCTTGTTATGTTTGGTGACGATAAGGAAAATCGACCGAAGGATGCGGAAGCATTGTTTAGATATGCCCGCAAGCACCTCAAGACGCATATCCCTGTCGATAAGGGCGAGAAGATGGGCAAGGTGCTCGTGCGAGGCGGAAAGCATACCATGGTCGATGCTTACGCGAGCGAGACAGCTTATGCGTACACTGAGAAGGGTGACCGTGCAAAAATCAAGGTGAAGATAAAGCGCGACTGGCTCGCAAAGGCTCCACTCAAGGCCGGCGATAAAGTCGGGGTTGCGAAGGTGTATGTAGATGGCAGATACACCTCCGATGCTCTGCTGGTGGTTAAGCACGATGTCGAGTCCGGATGGTTGCCATCCAAGTTATACATATCCAATATGGCTACGATAATCATCGTAGCAGCAATTGCATTATTGATGCTGATAAGGCGAATTGTCACAAAGCACAGGCAGGCAAGAGCTGCGGTAAGGTACATGGGTAAGCATGACCGTTCTAATCATCGTTAAGATCCGTGCGCTTGCGCGTGAATGGCGGCTATGCTATAATGGCCTTCGCGGGTCGATTGATAGGTGGTTTTACCACATATTGGCCGTCTTTATCTTGATAACCGCGGAAAGTGTGGAGAGGTACCCAAGAGGCTGAAGGGACTGGCTTCGAATACCAGCAGGCGGGTAACTCCCGTGCGGGGGTTCAAATCCCCCTCTCTCCGCCAAAAGAGCCTCGCAATCTCAAGGGTTGCGAGGCTCTTAATTTATTTTCGTGACTTATTCGTGACTTTTTGTCATGCTTTGAATCATGCCATCAAACATATTTGCAACATTTCTCCCCACCTCTGCTTCATCCTTAAACAAATGTGTATAGATTGATAGAGTGGTTGATTTATTTGAATGGCCCATAAGCTGGGATAAAGTGACTAAATCAGTACCACTGCTAGCAACTATGGATGCATAAGTGTGTCGCAATTGGTGGAATGTTACGTGATCGATCCCTATCTTTTTCGCATAACGCGTTAATCGTTGCCCAACTGCATGCGGTGCAATTGGAGAGCCGTCAGCTGCTTTAATAAGATAGCTGCTGTTTATCCATGCGGATCTTAGTCTTTTCTTTTCGTCATTATGATAATTGCGTAAATTCTCGATATCAGATTTAACAAAATCCGGAATAGAGCAAATTCTTATTCCTGATTTTGTCTTTGGTTCCTTTACAAAATCGATGCCATGCTTTGTCCTGTACCTGGCTTTATCTATTACAATCTTACTTCCGATTGGCTCGTCTTTAATCCCTAAAATTTCACCTCTGCGGAGGGAACAAAAAAGAGCTAGCTCAAACAATACCTTACTATCAAGTGGTAGCGTATCAAGTCCGTTGATGAAGAGGCTTAAGTCATTTGGGCTTAAAATATGAGCTTCCTTTTTATTATTTATAGGAAGAACAATGTCATGGCAAGGACTACTAGGCAATAATTCCCAGGCTACAGCAACAGAGAAACAACGAGACAATACAAAGTAAGTTTCTTTAATGGTCTTAGGTGAATATGTGCGCTTGTTTCTAGAGATAGATTTAATTTCACTATTAGATAGCTTATCAATCCAATGCTGTATGATACGAGGTGAGAGATCTCTTGCCGGAATATCATCTAATGTTTTTACAATGCGTTCTTTGCATAAAGTATAGCCGTCAACAGTATTAGGAGATTTATTTTTTATCACGGTACTCCAGACAACATCCAATAGCTCACTAATAGAACAATCAGTTGAAACCTTGCACATAATCGTTGATTCCCACTCCTGTGCCATCTTAACAGCATCTTTCTTTTTTGATGTTGTAAATGTCTTAGTATATCTTTTCCTTTTACCATTAACTGTTTTGGAAAGAGTTGCCCTATATTTATTTGTGCTAAGCTTTATAATGTACATACCTATCTCCTTGTTTTCAAGGGCAAAAAAATGCTTTGCTTGTAATAACAAGGCATCATTGATACACTTTACTTTAAGATTTGTGTATCGCAATGATGCCAGAGATACAGCTGTTCCTGTTGGTGCGGGGATGGCTGTTTTTGTGTTTAATCAATACCGATAGGTAAATATTCTGATAGATACATTTTATCTTTTGGAAATTTTTTCAAATGTTCTTCCGCCCAATATTCAAGTCCGACTCTAAGCATTAGCGATATGTTATTGTTATCGAAAAAACTGAGTGCATTAACTAATGACATTAGCCCAGTATGCCCCTTTCCAGTACGGAAATCAGAAGAATTGATTTTCATCGTACCGTGCAAAAGCGAGTTGTATCTAAATTTAGATTTTGATTCGAAGTTATAAAGTCGACCACCGTGTGCTGCGCAATTACGATAATCAAGGCAAACGAACAATGTATCCATAAACAAGTTGTAAACATCATTATTTGAAAGAATTAGAGGCTCAGGGAAATTGTATATTAATGATATAATCTTCCTTTTTTGAGGTCCTTTTTGTAGTTTAATGAAATTTACAATATTACCGAAACTAGCTTCTTTGAGAAGAATCCAAGGAGGAACATTGCAATATGTTTCACGATAATGCTTTACAGGTTGAACCTCATCATGAATTATTTTATGAAACTTGTTAAACAGTGGGTCTATCGAATAATCAGAAGAATTTCCAATTCTTTTTCCTTGTCTGTAATTGTTTTTATCTAGGTAACTGTTTTGATCAGCAGTAAAAGCTTCTGCAATAACATGAGCTGTAGCAGTTTTCAAATGATCCTCGACATCTAACATGGCATTCATAACAACATTACGCAGTTGCCTATCTAATAAATATAACGCGTATATCTGTTCAAAAGTAGTCCCAGGTCTATAACGTTCATTACCATCAACAATAGTGATGTAAGGGTCTTTATATCCATTGATAATATTATAGTAACCATATCTTTTTAAGGCATCCATAGCAGCTTCTTCATTTTCTATGATAAGACCTCGATATTTTAAAATATCTATTTGTCTTTCAAATGTAGTAAATCCTTTATCCATATATACCTCACATATAACACAAAAGGAACCCGGATTACTCCAAGTTCCTTTTGGTAGGGCGACACCTCGCCCGCTCATTTAATTCGTTTACACATTATACCATCAGGAAATAGGGGTTTCAATAGCAAATATATTTAAATTTTTAATAAGTTTTTAATAACGGTTTATTATAAATACCTTGTGCAAGCTTCAACTATTTTGTCAGCATGGTTATATATATCATCTATGTTTTCGATATTGTATCGGATGCCTTCTTTGTTTTCTCCAGCAATTACGAGATATTTTACAGAGCGTTGTAAATATACACGACATATCCATTTCCAAGTGTTATTGTCGAGTAAAATTCCAAAATATGCGCGAGTATCTTTATAAAATATTCTGCTGCTATCAACAGTTTGGCGCAGTATTGCTTTTATGATTGCAAAAGCTTCGAGTTCTTCAAGTGTTGTTTCAATTTCAACACTATTATTTTTTTCAGGAACTTCTGGCGAAGAGTCTGTTAATGTAGATTCATCTTCGTCTTTAGCAAGTGCCGTTTTGATGCGACTATTTAAAAGATCATTTATGTATTGAGCTCCTGCTTTTTTGACTATTGGGGTAAATTTATCAATGACATTTTGTGTTTTGGCACCATGATATATACCTGCATTTAAAACACCTTTTACAAACTCAGGAGAAGGAGATTCCATTTCTGTAGCAAACCAGTCCTTTATCAATTTGCTGTACTTAAGTGTCTCTGCACTATCCAATATACGTGATACATCCACCGCATCTTTCGTAAATTTTTGCAGCTCCGGAATATCTCTATCGAGTAAGTTCTCTAAATCTATTGTAAGAAAGGGTGTAGAATCCATTTTGTTTTTCTGATCTAAATCACTGTAAAACTTATATATAACTCCATTGGTGAGGATTCCAAATCGCGCATCAGTTGTTCCAAAATATCTATATAGTTGTGAGCTATGGCGATCGAGGTTATCCTGAGCACTTTTACACTCAACGAGAATAAGAGGCTTATCATCAATGATAATTGCGTAATCCACTTTTTCACCTTTTTTGATACCGACGTCTGCTGTATACTCTGGAACAAATTCATTTGGATTTAAAACATCATAGCCTAGCACCTTAAAAAAAGGCATAATTAAAGCTTGCTTTGTCTGTTCCTCGTTCTGAACAACATCTCTATATTTTTGTACGTGAGCAATGTGTTCTTTTAACAGATCTGAAAATTCCATAATGGTCTCCTTTCGTTTCGATTGATAATTTGATGTAGTAATATCCAATACCCTTAATAAACATTATTTACCTTGCATGGTAAGTGCCCACACATTCACCAACTATGCATACATCGTCTGCATCAGCAAGTATAGCGGAGTATTCAGCATTGCAAGGTTGCAGCATAATTCTATTATCTACCTTGTATAGCTTCTTGAGAGAGGCGGATTCTTCCGCTCCCCAGCACACCGCATATATCTCACCATCTTCATAGTCAAATTCTTTACGTATAAAAGCAACATCGCCATCATATATGCCGGCATCTATCATAGAGTCTCCTTTAACCTTGAGACAGTAATCAGCCTTGATAGTGCGATCCACATAGAAATATCCCTCGAAGTTTTCCTCGCAGTAAACGCCACTGCCTGCACAAATAGTTCCAAGTATGGGAACAGCATGAGCAGAAGGAGTAATGATGTTCGATGGGAGAGGGCGTTCGGAGCTATATGGCTTTTCGTAGCTCTGTACTCCGTTCAATCCAACAGGTTGGTTTTCATCAACTTTACTTAACAGTTCATCTAAAGAAATATCCATTGCATTAGCAACCTTGTAAAAAGTTTCCAATGAAGGAACGATAGATTCTCCAGTTTTAGGATTAATATTTCTTTCAAGTTGATTTATATAGGCTGTAGATAATTTTGCAAGTTTAGCAAATTCCATTAAAGACATTTTATTATGTGCCATTCTGAAATTGTAAATTACATCACCTAAGTGCATGATTAATCCTCCTCTTCGTATAGTTAACTATACAAAATAAAAAAAGTACAGTCAACTATAAAAAGCTCTTGACATAAAATTTATAGTCGACTATAATTCAGGCAAGGAGGTAGGACATGGACTTTACAAATCTAAAAGAAATCAGGAAAGAAAAAGGGTTAAATCAAGAGGAACTATCCCAGAAGTCAGGCGTGGGCAGAATCACTATTAGTCGATTAGAAAGTGGTGCACTCAAGGAATCTAGCGTTAGCACATTAATGAAAATTGCAAAAGCTCTTGAATGTGATGTAGAAGATATAGTTGGTTCTTTTGATAATCAAAATATATAGTCGACTATATAGAGAGCTGAAGAGGGAGAAGAAATGGATAAATTCAAACACATACTAATTGAATATGTTGTTCCGCTTATAGCTGGGCTAATTGGAACGCTGATCACACTAGCAGTAATTAAGTTAAAAAATGGATTGTGATGAAAGTTGCCAATACGGAAACCGCAACAGGAACAATGAGATGACTGACAACATACTCTAAATTAAACCAACGATTAGTCTCGGTATAACGATCGTATTCTTCAGTTAACTGATAAGTACCGTCAGGGATGAAAGCACCAAATGCGTCTATTTCGCTAGTGTAAACGGGTTCAATGAGATTGTAAGAGAGCATTGTTTCGAAGTTGTAAATCGACTCCTGAGTAGAAGGATTATTACGCAGCTTTTTCAGAGAGTCAAGTTCCTTTTTGGTTAATGAAATCATAACAAGAATCCTTTCTAAAACAAAGAACTATATGGAGATTATACAGCACAGAGAACTGAGGAGGGAGAACAATATGGAAACACACAAGAACTGGAAAGAAAGAGAAGCTGGAGAGTTGGCAAATATGATTATAAATCAAATGAGAGATAAAAGACTGACATTAGAAGTGTTAAATGACAGTGTAAAACTAGTTCAAGATGTATTCACTAAAAATGCAATGCTTTTAAAATCTCCGTTATCCAAAAAGGATGATTAATGCCAGCCTTAGGAGGATTATACAACCAGGAGAAAGAGAGAAGAAGATGGATACACCAATAGAGAAAAGATATATAACGACCGCAGAAGCCTCTGAGATACTGCAGATAGATGAACAGGTGCTCCGGAAGCTAGGTCAGCAAGGAGCGAGAGGGATTTATAAAATTGGCAAACAATACAGGTTCCGACTAAAGGAGTTTGAAACTGTTAGCGCAGAATTGTCAGAAAACTTAGACAAGCTGTCACAAGAAGTTGCGGGACTTGAAACAACTTATCGTGAAATGGTTGATAGGTTTGGACTTTTTGATAAAGCGACAAAGCAGGCTCAAACGGAATTCTATACGATGCTTCGCGCACTGGAGATTATGAGAGGTGATATTGATGAGGACGTTTGATTCAGTGAAAAAACTACTGGAGCAAGCCTGCAGGGAAAAGGATTAGTAGCATAGGAGCTGATAAGGGAGAAAAACAATGAATGAAAAAAATCCAAAACCAATTATAACCGAAGAAGCTGCAGTAGATGCTGCAAAGGCAGCATATGAAAAGCATAAAAAGATGCTGTATATAAGCTTCGAAGACTGCCTTGACGGAGATTTTCCACCTGAACTAGAACCACTTGCAGAACTAATGTACTGCACAGGATATGCAAATGCGATATCAGAGGCTGCAATCACCATTGAGGTTACGGTAAAAAAATGAAGGAGAGAACGAAAATGAAGAGGTTTGCAGAATCGATTAGGTATATGTGTTCGGACGAAGATGGAAAGTTCCGGATGAGTGAGCTGATAGGAGTAATTTTGTTCGCACTGTTAATCCCGATGCTGTGGATATTCTTATACGCCATAGGGTGCAATTGATAATTGGCAAAGGAGACATAACACAAATGGAAGACAAACAGAAAATATGTAATGAGTTGCTACATGCGCTGCAACTGACGAGAGGTTTCTGTGATTTGGTATCGCTAAAGTATGAACGAGAAGGTTCATATGAGCTTGTGGTCGCAACTTTTGATAACGGCTATCAAAAGACAGCTAATGTCACTGCCGATTCCGGAACAGCGATGATCGTAGATATCATCGCACAATGCCAGTAACAATGGTAGAGATTGGGTATGTATGCGACCGGTGCGGTCATGAACATGGAACACCGGGAGTAAATCGAGCCTTCTGGTGGTGTCGCAGAATTAAAGGCACAATCTGTGATGCGTGCTGCCGGCAGTGTGAGTATTGCGACGATTGGCACTGCAGGTATGATCCGGAAGGCAGGCAGCAAATGCGCGTCCTTGCCCTCGCCAACAAGGAAGATGAACGGCGTGTAGATAAATATAAGGCGAGATTTAAAGCGTCTAAGAATCCAGACCTTAGAACGAAAAAAAGACTGGTGGAGATTATCGAAGCCAAAGAGCGTGATATCAAAGCTAGAGAAAAAGAGTATGAGCGGCTGTATGCCAGAGAAGGCGAACAAAGAGAAATGTTTTAGCAGGATAAGAGGAAGAGAGGTAAACATATGGAAGGATATTGCGTAGATTGCGGACAGATGCATCTAGTTGAGGCAAATAATGCAGAAGATGCAACGCGTCTTGCAACAGAGAGATGCGACTGCGAAAGCGAAGCAAAATGGCACAGGCTCATGGAAGCCAATGTCGAAATGTTGTGCGGAGAAAAGTCAAGAGGATTGAGGTTTACTCCGATTGATGATGCCGGCATTAGCTTTATAAAGACATCGTGCGAACTAGTCCATGCAGGAGTCATCGAAAATATAAAAATCAAGGTTGCTAATAGTGAGATAACCATCAAGGCGGCAGCTGAAAAGGTGGATATCAAGAGAGTTAGAAAACAGAGCAACCAGCTAACTATATAGGGTGATCTATGGACATCAAAAGAAGAAGGCATTGCTTCGGCGACATGCTCACCGAAGATCAATTGACAAGGACGGAACTTCAGGAAATTGAAGATGGAATAATAAAAGAACTGGCACTCCCGGTAGTTAGCTGCAAAGAGTCAGCGACTCAGGATGATGATACATGGGTGAGAGTAAAGTTCGATTAGGAGGAAAAAATGTTAAAGATTTCATGGTGGCTAATGGTTTTGGTGCTAGTGATAGGTGTAATAGCCTTACATGAATATGCTGAAAAAAGGTATAAAAATGCCAACTTGCTATTTCTCATATTCGACATAGGGGCGTTGATATCTCTTTTGCTCGCAGTTATACGTTTGATGATATGGGCGAATTAGACAATTACTATCAAAACTGCGCCTATCCAAAGCCACGGTCTGCTAAGAAGAAAAAGAAAATAAATGGGTGGAAAAACAAATCGGACAGGTTTTGCAAGTATTGTGGCAAACCTTATGCCGAACGACATGAGGTTTTTGGCGGATCAAACCGACAGATAAGCATTGACCATGAATTTCAAGTTGATGTTTGTAGAAAACATCATGAGGAACTTCATTGGAATTGCACGGAATGGGCGCAATGCGAAAACGTAAAACTGAGGCAATTCTATCAACAGCAGTACGAAAATGAATTGATAGAGCAAGGACTGACAAAAGAACAAGCACGGCGAGATTGGATGTTACTAATCGGCCGCAACTATTTATAGGAGGTATCAAGATGAATTGGACAGTAGTAACAGTAACGGCACTTGTGTGCCTAACACTCGCTTTTATGGTAGCAGTCAGCGACAAAAAGAAATAATGATGCGTGTCCAGGTAGTAAGTTGTTCTAACGAGGAGTAACGAGATGGAAAGAATAAATGAAGCAAGAGCGAAAATCACAGATGAATCGCTGGAAATAAAAAGTGCATTAGCGACGTTTATTGAAGAGACGGTAAACGAACACTGCACCACAGAAGAAGTAGCAAATAAGATCCTTAATGGCAAGAAGTCCATTAAGGATTTAATACATAGCATAACAGAAGAAGCAAGGAAGAAGGCAGTTGATAACATTGCTGCAATCTCAGATGAAGAAGTCAAAGAAATGGTGCTGAAGTATTACGAGCTCGGTGAAACAAAAGCACATATCACGGAAGTGGTAGATATCTTAGATCTGATATAGGGAGTTAATCATGAGATATATTTACGAACATTTAAAGGATACTCCGGTCGAGATAGAGTATCCGGCAGATCTGGAAAAAATAGTAAATGAAGGCTTGCAAAAGCCCCTTATCTATAATCGATATCAGAAAATAGCGCATTGCCCATACTGCGGATATACATTTAATTATATCGATAAGTTAAGAAAGGGTGACACAACTTACTGTCCGCATTGCTATACAAAAGTTGTAGCAATGCCGCACACTTGTCTTCCGATAAGCAGCTACGATAGCTATGTATGGATGTTTTACAGAAATGACACGATTTATTTTGTAGTAGCTGAGGCTGGGTGGCGATATAGCGGACAGGCGGTAGACTGCATAGAAGATGCAACGACAATAAAGTTAAATCAAATCATATGCATATCTAATCAGAGCCAACACATGTATGTATACAGATACTATCAGCAGGACTGGTATCAAAAAAAGAAAGGCGGAGTATATATTGGTCAAGGAACATACAAAAATCTCGTAAAAAAAGAGCAGTTAGAAGATACGTTCATACGATACATGAATATTGATCCGGGGAATGCAGACTACATGGCTAAGGAAGCAGCCCTATGTGCAAAGTATCCGCAAGTGGAATTTATAAAAAAGGCAGGACTTGAAGGAATAATCAGCAGTAAAATAATGCACTATCCAACATACATATTTCCGAATTGGAAAGGGAAAACGATTGCGAAGTTCTTGAGGCTATCACCTCAGGACGTGGACAAGCTCAAGAACTGGGATATGTTTGATATAGAAGGAATAGCTTTTTATAAAATCCTGTCGAAGACAAGAAAGGTGAAGAAAAGCCACTTAAAAATTGTCAGAAAAATATTTGCAGTGAATGAAATCCAATCCCAAAATGAGGACTTTGTGAGATTAGCAACTTACCTGGATAAACAAGCAAAGTTATGTAATCATCCTACACCTGCTGTAATAAACATGACAAAAATAGAGTACAAGGATTACATGAGACAACTTAAAGACATGGAATATCCAATGAATGATTATTATAAGTATCCTAAATATCTTAAGGAAGCACACGACAAAGTCTCATCTGAATATAGAGCTTCGCTTGACGAAAGAAGAAAAGCTGAAAAAGCAAAAAAGCAGAAAAAATATGAAGAAAAATACTTACCAAGCCTAAAGAAGCTTATATATATCGACGACAAATATCTCATAAGACCATTAAGAGATATACAAGATTTTAATAACGAGGGCAGAAACAACAGAAATTGTGTCGCCTCATATTATGACAGAGCTGTAGAAGGAAGAACATCGGTATTTGTTGTCAGAAAAGTTGGTGAAGAAAACGAATCTTTGGTGACAGTGGAACTAGACCTCAAAACGAAGAGTATCAAGCAGTGCTTTGGGAGAGGAAATACTATTCCGGATGACGAAGTGAGAACGTGGGTAGATAACTGGTTGAATCTGATAGTAAATCAAGGCAGATAAGAAGGTGAGGGTAGCATAATGACAGAAATAACGAACGTAGAGTATGAGGTTCAAAAGGAACTGACAGCAAAAACAACAGAGGAACTGCAGATCGAAGTCAACGGACTATATCAACAGATGGAGATGATAGGCAGCATCGCAATGATGATTGCAGCAAACGCAGGACAGCGACTACTTGTAATTAAAGAGAGGTTAAAACATGGCGAATTTGAATCATGGTGCGAATCACACCTAGATTTCTCGAAGAGGAAAGCGGAAATGATGATGTCGCTGGCCAAAAGATGTGAAGAAGAAAATAGCCTGTTTTCAAAAGCGCAAACGTTTGCGGATTTGAATATTTCCAAGGTGTTCGCGCTTTTAGCAGCACCTGAAGAGGTGGCTAAAGAGGTGGTCGAAAATAACGACATTTCTGAAATGACAGTTAGAGAACTGAAGGAAGAAATTGCAGACCTTAAGCTTCAAAATGCGGAGATAGTCGAACTAAAGAGCAGGATAAAAGAGCTCGAAGAAGAAAAGGGCGAACCAGGAGTAAGCTCTAAAGAAATTGAAGAGCTGAAAGAAAAGCTGAAGAAGGAAAAGGATAAACTAAAGAAGACCAAGAGAGACAAAGACGACGAGGTCAAGAAAGCTCTTGAAGAAGCAAGAGTTGAATTAGATAGAGAGATTGAAAAGGCTGTCGCCACAGCGAATGTTCAGGCTAAGACAGAGAAAATTAAGACAGAGAAAGAACTAGAGGAAGCGAGAGCAGAGATTGAAAAACTAAACATGGCAGCTTCTAGCGGTGAAATAATTACCGCATTTCGCATAAATGTTAAATCGATGCAGACGATATTTAACGAATGTCTAGGTCAACTTGCAAAAATGGACGAAAACACATCAAGTAAATTCAAAAAGGCTCTAACGGAAATATTAACGTCAGAGCTGGAGGCATTAAATGAATAGGTTTGATTGAAGCCAAGACAGCGGCGGAAAGGATAATGCAATGAATGTGAAATTACAGAAGCTGGATATCAGAGATTAAAAGAAGAACAATAACGATATGAACCTGTAGCAACTAATTTAATAAGGATTATAAGGATTATAAAGAGCACAACAATAATAGCTACAGATCATATAGATTGCGGGCGGCGATTAGCCGCCCGCATGATTACAGAAAAAACTACATATATATAGAAGAAAACAGTCCGGTGCAAGTCCGGGGTAAAGGTTCATTAGAGTATTAATAATAGAGCCATAAGGGAAAAGATAATGTCAAAAGTAATTAGAGAGATATGTGCAGCTGGTGCTGTGATAGATGTCGCTATCAAGATGACATTTAGAGCAACCAGAACAGGAAGAAAAGCAAAAAAGAATAAGACAAATGAGGCTGTACAGAAAAATAATGACAGACTGGCAGTCAAAATGCTGGCAAGGTTGCTGAACATGAATTTCTTTCCGGGTGACTTTCACGCCACATTGACATATGCTGTTGAGTTATCACCTGAAGAGGCTAAGCATCAGCTATCTCTATTCATCAGCAGAATGAGAAACGAATATAGAAAGCTTGGCAAAGAGTTTTATTATGTTGCGGTTACCGAATATAAAAATAAAAGAATACACCATCACATCGTGATGAATTACATAGACAGTAAAATTATCGATAAACAATGGAAACTTGGACACATATGGTTATCTACGCTGGATAGATCGCGCAATTATACAGAACTTGCAGAATACTTGGTTAAAGAGACTCAGCAAACATTTAGAGAGCCAGAGAGCTCGACAAAGAGAAGATGGGCGGCAAGTAGAAATCTGAAGAGGCCTATCGTTAAGAGAGAATATGTAAGTGTGGCACAATTATTCGCTGATCCTAAAGCGTTCAAAGGGTATCAGCTTGATAAGGATTCGATCAGAAAATTTGAGAATCCAATAACAGGACTGGAGCACAAAGAATATCAGATGGTTGCTACAGATCCGGTGCCAAGAATAAGGACGTGGCGAAAAGGAAAGATAGTAAATAGACAAGAAGGATATATCCGCATGGCTGAAATAGAGCAGGTCAGCTTTGAGGATTTAGTTAGCATAGACACTCTGTAAAGAGTGGATTATTTAGGTGGGAAATTATGACAGCAAAAGAATTCATGAATGAGTATAGACGAATCGGTGAGAGAATAACACAACTCGACAATCAGATTTTTGATATAGAACAAACGCTGGGAGTTAAGGCGGTAAGCTATGACGGAATGCCGGGCGGTGATAGTATTAGCAAGGTTACAGAAGATACAGCTGTTAGATTAGCTACTTTGAGAGAAAGGCGAAAAAAGTTAAGAGACGAACTCTGGCGGCAGCGGGTAAAAATTGAGGAGGCAATATATAAGCTGTCAAACGCAGATCATGCGGAAGTATTGCGCAGAAGATACATAAGGATGCAGACTTTTGAAACAATCGCAGAAGAAATGTATATGACCGAGCGATGGGTATATACCCTGCATGGAAGAGCATTACAGGATGTTGAAAAGCAACGAAATTACAAAAGAGTTCAGTAAAATTCAGGGTGCACTCATGCTATAGTGTATGTGGGAATAAACCATGAAGTACTCCTTAAATAATATTGAGCAAGCGGTGGCGAAAGCCATCGCATTTATTTATGCAATCATGACGAATGAAGAGAAAAAGAAAGAGGCAAAGCGGAGATATAAAGAGGGCTATTCCGTCAGTGAAATCGCTCTTGCGCTAGATGTAAATGAAAATACATTGCGCTCATGGAAGAGGCGTGGCGAATGGAAGGTAAGTGCATCGGCAAAAACCGTGCAAAAAAACAAAGAGAGAAAGACGGTTAAAAAGGAACTTAAAAAAGCACTACAGGATGAGTCGGGAAGTCTCGTCAAAAATAATTTTCTTACATCTAAGCAAAAATTATTTTGTGCTTATTATGTGACGTGCTTTAACGCCACGCAAGCTTACCAAAAAGCCTATGGCTGCAGTCGTAAAACAGCGGGTGCTGCCGGATATAATTTATTGAAAAAAATAGAAGTACAAAAGGCAATCGAGGAACTGCAGCAACAGAAAATGACATCTGCGATGGGAATATCAAGTACACGAAGAATGACTGAACCACTTGATATTAGCAGTACCGAAGCTACAGGGACAGTGAGTAAATCCTCAAGTGGAGTAGTCGCTGTTGCTTTGCAGCAAAATATACCCCGCCCTGATCAAAATAGTACCCACCGGGGGACCTTTGAAAGGAACAAGAAAAAGATTTATGCCACCCAGTCGGTTTGTGGAATCTGCGGCCGTCCCGTGGATTTTTCACTGAAGTATCCACATCCATTATCAGCATGTATTGATCATATAATTCCAGTTGCAAAAGGCGGACATCCGAGCGACATCGAGAACCTTCAACTCGCTCATTGGACTTGCAATCGGACGAAATCGGACAAGCTTCTGAACAACAAAGTAACACCGACAGGAGAGACGGAAATAATTAATAATAGAGTTCTTCCTCAAAGCGTAGATTGGAGAACTTTTTAAACATTTTAACGAAATTTTTTCAAGCTGGAAACATGGGGGCATGATACCCTACCCTGCGGCGACGGTGACCTTCACGCCGTCACTACGAAAAAAAACACACGCTACCTCGGGCGATGGGGGTGTAATAAAAAAATTTAGGAGATAAAAATGGCATACAAAGGTATCGACTATTTAAGAAAAAAATTATTAATCAAGAGGGGTCGGGTTAAGACACGATACATGTATTACTCGATGAAACATCGCGTTCCGGATTTCGGTATATCTACACCGCCAAAACTCAGAAATATGATGTCTACTCTTGGCTGGTGCGGAAAAGCTGTTGATAGTGTCGCTGACAGACTCGTGTTTAGAGAATTTGCTAACGACTACTTCGAAATTAATAGCATATATCAATCAAATAATCCTGATGTGTTGTTCGATAGTGCGATATTGGGAGCGCTAATCGCATCATGCTCGTTTATCTATATAGTTCCGGATGCAGATGGTTATCCTCGTCTGCAGGTGATAAACGGAGATGATGCAACTGGTGTGCTGGATCCGGTCACAAACATGCTCCTGGAAGGATATGCAGTGCTGAAGAGGGATGATTATAACAACCCAGAGGTCGAGGCATATTTTACAGCTGAATCCACGATTATTTACAACAAGCGATCAGGGGCAGAAATATACGATAACCCGGCGCCTTATCCGTTATTAGTGCCGATAATTTACAGACCTGATGCAAATAGACCGTTCGGAAGGTCGAGAATAAGCCGCGCTTGTATGTCGATCATGGCATCGGCATCCAGGACGATTAAACGCTCGGAAATATCTGCCGAATTTTTTAGTTTCCCGCAAAAATGGGTAACCGGACTCGATCGTGACGTAGAAATACTTGATAAATGGCAGGCGGCGATGTCGGCTATGTTCACACTTTCGAAATCAGGTAACAGAAATGACGGAGAACCGAAGTTCGGGCAATTTACGCAGCAGTCCATGCAGCCACACACAGAACAGCTAAAAATGTTCGCTTCACTTTTTGCAGGTGAAACAGGCTTGACCATGGATGATTTGGGGTTCGTAATGGATAATCCATCATCACAGGAAGCTATTAAGGCATCGCATGAGACACTGAGGCTGTATGCAAAAAAGGCACAAAGGAACTTCAGCGCAGGCTTCCTCAATGCGGGCTATTTAGCCGCATGTGTAAGAGACAATTACGCATTTAAGCGTAGGCAGTTGTATCTGACTACGGCAAAATGGGAACCTGTGTTCGAGCCGGATGCAGCTATGTTAAGCAGCATAGGTGATGGAGCAATCAAGCTTAATCAGGCAGTGCCGGAATATCTGGATAAAGAAACCTTAAGAGATATCACAGGTATAGCAAGCAACAATTAAGGAGGCGCTATGGTTGATATAGGTATCAAGCTCAAAGAAATGATTGATGAATCATTCAGCGAATATATAGCTGTCGATATGATTATAAGAGGGTTAAATCGGAGAATTGAAAAAAACATAGCGACTCAAAAAGATGTCATTACATTATGCAAAAGGTTAGGAGATATCGGGGTTAGGGCCTTGCAAGATAATATTAAGCCGGACATTTTGCCAAATGGGAAAATGTATTGGAATATCGCCGAAAAAGCAATAAAACCGCTAATGATAAATATACACACGATAGTTAATCAAGCGGCCGCTGAAGTCCTTGAAACGGAACACCAAAATGCCGGTATTCATATCAAAACGATTATTTCGCCGTTTCCGGAAGAAAGAATTGAATCGCTTATAAATAACTTTGTCGAAGCATACAATGCAGGAACTGAAGAGGATGAGTAAAACTCGAAAAGATATTGCTGAAGAGGCAATGAAGAGGTATCTTGATGAGCCGATAAAAAATATAACTCAAGCTTATTACGACGATTTTGTCAGAGAAAATGCCAGAAGCTCGGCTAAGGTTGGACTAAAGACTATCGTAATTCGCCGAGAAGTTGGGAAGTGCTGCGACTGGTGCGCTAGTCTCGCAGGAGAATATGAGTACGGAGAGCAGCCGGCCGACTTTTTCCGAAGACATGATTATTGTAAATGCATGGTGCTATTCAGGAGCATGAAAGGCAAGTACAAGGATGTCTGGAGCAAGAAAGAGTTTGAATCGGAAAAAGCGGCAAGGATTGAACGAGTAAAAGAGCTTTCCGGAGAGATGGATGCTGAAATCAGAAGGCTAAAGCGCATAGCAAGAGACGAAAATAGGGCGTGTGTTGACACTTTGGAGATAAGAGAAAAATACAAAATTGATGGCAAAGTATTATCGGATAAAAACGAATACGTGATTGATGGGACTAAATATGTACTCGATGGAAAAAGGAACATCTTGGAATATACACATGATGAACTGGAAACAGGCAAAGAAATAGTAAATCGAATAGGTGGAAATCTTCAGATGCTACCTAAAATCAATGATCCGCAAGGAATAAAGACACCTGATTATTTGCTTGATGGCAAATACAAAATTGATAAAAAAACACCGACCGGAGGTGGTAAAAACACTATTTACAATAATTTGCGTGAAACCAAAGGGCAAGCAAACTACGTAGCATTAGAGATTAATTCGTGTCAACTGGAAAAAGAAAGGATATTTTCAGATATAGAAAATGGATTTAGAAGTGAACGCTTAAAACATTTGAAAGGCGTAATTGTTCTCAAGAACAATCGAATAATTAATGTTTTTGAAAGAATATAAAAGAGGAACTCCTGTCCCCCCCACAAGAAAAAATGGGTGGCGGGGAGAGAAGCTCCTCTGTTTAATCTGAATATATCATCTCATACTTCAGATGTCAATATGGTGACTGTGGCCAAGCGGTTAAGGCATCGG
The DNA here is from genome assembly GCF_000293155.1 of Mogibacterium sp. CM50. Classification (NCBI taxonomy): domain Bacteria; kingdom Bacillati; phylum Bacillota; class Clostridia; order Peptostreptococcales; family Anaerovoracaceae; genus Mogibacterium; species Mogibacterium sp. CM50. The sequence continues at coordinate 60,332 of NZ_ALNL01000023.1, forward strand.
ATTGTGATCCCGACATCATGGGTTCGATTCCCATCAGTCACCCCATAACTTATCAAGAATGGAGGTAACAGCATGACAGAGATCCGGAAAGGTCGGCAGATACCAACCGGGTCTGTAGTCTTACCGTATCACAGGACAAAAGGCAACGAAGCCGTCAAATTATACAATAAAACCGGCAAGAAGGCGCAAGAGTGGCAGGAGCTACTGCTCTATGACATACTTGCTCGGAATACTGACAAGCTATGGATACATACAAAATTCGGGTATTCAGTACCGCGCAGGAATGGCAAAAATGAAGTTATAGCTATACGTGAAATGTGGGGGCTTAAACACGGTGAAAAAATACTGCATACAGCACACCGAACTACTACAACTCATGCAGCATGGGAAAGATTGCTGGATTTGTTGACAAAAGCCAAAATTAAGATTGTGTCATCTTACCGGGCATTCGGTAAGGAACATATCGAAATTGAGGGTGGAGGCAAAATTGAGTTTAGGACAAGAACATCAAAAGGTGGTCTTGGAGAAGGATTCGATTTGCTGATCATAGACGAGGCGCAGGAGTATACTGACGATCAGGAATCTGCACTTAAATACGTGGTGTCAGATAGCAGTAATCCACAGACGATATATTGCGGCACCCCGCCCACTCCGGTCAGTTCCGGCACAGTATTTACAAAATTGCGACAAAAAACACTTGCAGGCGAAACAGTCAATACCGGTTGGGCGGAATGGTCTGTAGAGGAAAAAACAAATCCAAAGGACAAAGAGGCTTGGTACGAAACTAACCCATCGCTCGGTACAATCCTGAGCGAGAGAAAAATCCTTGATGAGGTCGGTAATGATGATACTGATTTCAACATACAGAGACTAGGTTTGTGGCTAAGATATAACCAGAAATCAGCTATAAGCAAAGCTGAGTGGGAAGAACTTCAAGTACAAAGCATGCCTGAATTACATGGAAAATTATATATAGGCGTCAAATATGGTCGTGACGGCTCGAATGTGGCCATGTCAATAGCTTCAAGGACGAAAGATGATCGCATATTCGTTGAATGCATTGACTGCAGACCAACACGAGCCGGCAACGAATGGATGATCCCATATATGATGAATCCTCATGTAGATATAGTTGTCGTAGATGGAGCTAATGGGCAAGAATTACTTGACTCGGATATGAGAGATATGCGGTTAAGAGCGCCGATTTGGCCAACGGTCAAGGAAATTATCAATGCAAATGCAGCATTTGAACAAGGACTGTATTCCCAAAAAATATGCCATGCAGGCCAGCCGTCTTTAGTGCAGATGATAAGCAATTGCGACAAAAGAGCTATCGGTTCAAATGGTGGATTTGGCTACAGGTCACTAGTAGATGGCATGGAAATAGCCTTGATGGATAGTGTTATCCTGGCATATTGGCAGTGCTCTGAAAGCAAGATATATGAAAAGCAAACAATAAGCTATTAAAACAGTCCATATTGGGCTGTTTTTTAGATATTTACGGATACCACCCGGTTAAGTGGGAGAAAGGACAGGTGGAATAATGAGTGATTTTACACCGATCACAACGCAAGAAGAGTTCGATAATGCGATTCAAGCTCGTATTACTCGAGAAAAAGAAAAGTTTACTCAACAGTATAGTGACTATGATGATATCAAGTCAAAAAATGCGACACTTGAGAAAACAATTGCATCTCAGAACAAGCAGATTAAAGAATTCACAGAAAAGCAGTCTGGACATGAAAAAAAAGTAGCTGACCTGCAGTCTAAGATTACAAGCTATGAAAAAGCTGATTTAAAAATCAAAATTGCAAGAGAAGCGGGTATACCTTTTGAAGTTGCAGATAGGCTCTCCGGAGACGATGAAGAGGCTTTGAAAAAAGATGCAGAATCATTTAAGAAGTTTTTAGTCAAGCCAAAATCTCAACCGCTCAAAGACACTGAGCCATCCGGAGATGATATGAAAAAGGCTGGTCTGAAAACGATGTTAGGCAATTTAAAGATGTAAAGGAGAAACAAAAATGGCAGATGTACTACAGATGAGCACAATGTTCGAGCCGGAAGTTGTAGAGGATTTATTCACTAAAGTGAAAGGACATTCAACCTTAGCGCAGCTATCCGCGCAGATTCCTATTGCTTTTACAGGTAACAGCATATTCGTCTTTTCGATGGACGATGAAGTGAATCTCGTTGCAGAGGGTGGAAAAAAGTCTGCAGGGAAGTTAAAGGCTGAACCCGTCAAGGTTGCACCTCTTAAAGTTGAGTATGGCGCAAGAGTGTCGGATGAATTTGTGTATGCATCCGAAGAAAAGAAGCTCGATATTCTTACAGCCTTTAACGATGGATATTCAAAAAAGGTTGCAAGAGGCCTTGACATCATGGCTATGCACGGAATTAATCCTCGAGACAAGCAGGTATCCTCATTGATTGGAACTAACAGCTTCGACACAGCGACCGGTGTAACTAAAGTCGATTACGTGGCAGGAACGGAAGAGGCGGTACTCGAAACAGCAGCTCTGGCAATCGGAGAATATGATGTTACCGGTTTTGCGCTATCAAAAAACTTTGGGAGTGAGCTTGCTAAAATTAAGGTAAATGGAGTTCCGCAGTATCCGGAATTCAGATTCGGAGCTAGCCCTGCAGCATTAGGCGGGACAGCGTGCAACGTAAACAGCACGGTTTCTTACGCAAATAATGCTGCCGGTTACGTTGGTGACTTCGCATCGGCATTTAAGTGGGGATTCGCGAAAGAAATTCCACTTGAGATTATCCCTTATGGCGATCCTGATCAGAGTGGCAAGGATCTCAAGGCCTATAACCAGGTATATCTGAGAGCCGAGACTTATATCGGATGGGGGATTCTGGATCCGACAGCTTTTGCAAGAATCATCAAGAAAGGATAAGTCATGAAATACATAAATAAAGTAACCGGAGAAGTAATCGAGGTAGATGCCTCGATTTCAGGCGGGTTTTGGGAAGAAGTTGATGAGACTGTAATTGAATCTGAAGACGTTGAACCTGGAGACGCCGAAAAACCAAAATCGAAGACAACAGGAAAAGGTCGCGGCAAGAGGGCGTAACTATGAGTAACTATGCAACCATTGAAGACATCAAAGCGTTGTGGAAAACATTGACAACAAGTGAGCAGGAGCGTGCAGAAGCGCTCCTGCCAATTGTATGTGACAGCTTGAGACATGAAGCAAATATGGTAGGTAAGGATCTGGATAAAATGATAAAAGATTCTCCGGCATTGTTAAATGTCACCAAGTCGGTTACGGTTGATGTTGTAGCTAGAACGCTTATGACATCAACTGACACAGAACCGATGGTACAGTTCTCACAATCAGCAATGGGATATACTACGTCAGGTACATTTTTAATACCTGGGGGTGGGCTATTTATCAAAGAGTCGGAACTGGCACGGCTAGGACTGAGAAAACAGAAACTGGGAGTAATTGATATATATGGAGATTAAAGGCATTACTGTAACACTCTATGAAAAAATAGTTAGGGGTAAAGATGAATTTGATGCAAATATATATGATGAAACACCGGTTGCTATTCATAACGTGCTTGTCGCACCGGTATCTTCTGACGACATAATTACACAACACTCGATTAAGAGTGATGAGGTTATATATAAGCTTGCAATCCCAAAGGGCGATACTCACACCTGGACGGATTGCCTTGTTGAGTTTTTTGGAAAAACATTCAAGGTTGTGGGAGAACCTGTGGAGGGCATAGAAGAAATGCTCCCGCTATCGTGGAATAAGCAAGTGCAGGTGAAATATTATGGCTAAATTCAAATTAAATAGAAGCGGTGTAAGAGAGTTACTGCGGTCAGATGGAATCATGGAAGAGTGCAGCAGACATGCAAAAAGAATCCAAAATAGATGTGGTGATGGTTATGAAGTAACCACACATGTTGGTAAAAATCGTGTAAATGCATCTGTGCATGCGAAAACCATAAAAGCGCGAAAAGATAACTCAAAAAACAATACGCTGCTAAAGGCTATGAAAGGTTAGTAATGATTGAGTTGATACTGTTTGAATGGCTAAAAAAACAACTAGCCCCAACTAAAGTGTATATGGAAGAACCGAAAGATGCCGAAAAAACTTTTGTATTAATCGAAAAAACTGGCGGAGCTGAATCGGTAGGAGTAAGCACAGCAACAATAGCGATACAATCGTATGAAACCTCGAAGTTTAAGGCAGCAAAACTCAATGAAGAAGTGAAGATTGCTGTAAATAAAATAGCTGAGGGTATGGGAGACGTTATCAAGGCAGAGTTGAACTCAGATTACAATTTTACAGATACCGATATAGGGCGGTATAGATACCAAGCTGTATACGATATCACTTATTATAAAAATTAGGAGGAAATGCAAATGGCAGCAAATGTAAATTCGGCATATGTTACCGCTGGAAAACCCAAAGTGGGTGGAGCGATCTTTAGAGCACCTCTAGGAACGGCAGTCCCAACGGATGCTAAAACAGCACTTGACAAAGCGTTTAAATCGCTTGGGTATATCAGCGACGATGGTGTAAAAAACGAGAACAAGATAGATACAGATGACGTCAAAGCTTGGGGTGGTAATACAGTAGCATCCCTGCTTAAGGAGAAAACGGATAAGTTTGAAATGACCTTGATAGAGGCACTCAATGTTGAGGTGCTAAAAACCGTCTTCGGTAGCAGCAATGTAACAGGAACATTGGCTGACAAGGTTACAATCAAGTCAAATTCTGCAGAAGCTGAAGATGGTATTTACGTTGTAGAAACTGTCCTGAAAGGCGGGTATCTGAAGAGGCTTGTGATACCGGTTGGACAAATATCGGATGTAGGCGAAGTTGAGTACAAAGATGATGCTGTTATCGGGTATGAGATAACGATTACAGCAAAACCTGATGGAACTGAAAATACTCACTATGAGTATATTGAGAAAGCATAAGGAGCTTTGAAATATGGCAGATAAGAAATACGTAAGTGGCGAAACGGAAAGCGGTTTCGTTTTTAATATCGAAGCAGGACAATTAGATAACATGGAACTAATCGATGCGCTTGCAGAGCTTGATGACGATCCATTGAAAATATCTTTAGTAATAACACTACTCTTTGGCAAAGAGGAAAAGAAGAGACTGTACGAACATGTTAGAACCGAAGATGGAATTGTCCCGGGCAAGGCGATCGAGAAAGAACTTAGCGACATATTTAGGGTGAGTCAAGAATTAAAAAACTAATCGCCCTTGCCGGTTTCATTAATATTGATGAAGATGCATTGATTTGCGATTTCGCAGAAACTTATCACATCTTTGATATTCGCGCACTACCGGCCAGATTGGTTGCAAGGCTTGCAGCGGGACTAAGAAATACAAGCAGAATAAAGATAAAAGTATCGGGACTTACAGTAACACCCGATACTTTTTTATTAGCTTCCATTTTTGATGTTGTGAATCTGTTGCTGTGGTCAAAGACTGAAGATGCTGAAAAAAACAGGAATCGCCCTGCTTGTATATCTCAGTGGCTACGGCAAGGTTATAGCGAGTCATCTTTAGATGCACACAAAAATATTGTATTTGAATCTGCGGAAGATTATGAGGCGGCAAGGGAAAAGCTCGTAGGAGGGATATAAATGGCAACTGAATTAGGAAAAGCATATGTACAAGTTATCCCATCTGCAAAAGGAATTGGCGATATGCTTAAAAAATCGATGGGCGGCGATATCGATAGCGCTGGTACATCGCTCGGAAAAGGATTAGGCAGCAAAATAAAAGCTGCGCTAGTTGCAGCAGGAATAGGGAAGGTTCTGAAAACTGCAATTTTTGAGGGTGCGAAGCTGGAACAGTCTCTCGGCGGTATTGAAACGCTATTCAAAGGCTCTGCCGGAAGAGTGAAGCAGTATGCTTCGCAAGCGTTTAGGACTGCAGGCATGTCAGCTAATGAATACATGGAAAATGTAACATCATTTTCGGCTGCTATGATTAGTTCGCTCGGTGGAAACACCAAAAAGGCAGCAAGATTGTCTAATCAGGCAATTACGGACATGTCGGATAATGCTAACAAGATGGGCTCTGATATAAATATGATCACGCAGACATATCAGTCCCTTGCTAGAGGGCAGTATCAAATGCTTGATAACCTCAAGCTAGGATATGGCGGTACCAAAGGTGAGCTACAGAGGCTTCTAAATGATGCCGAAAAGCTAACCGGCAAGAAGTACGATATCAGCAGCTTCTCTGACGTAACACAGGCTATTCACGCGATCCAAACGCAGATGGGTATAACCGGCACAACAGCTAAGGAAGCGGCAAGTACCATATCCGGCTCGTTCAACATGATGAAAGCTTCAGCAAAGAACTTCTTGGGCAATCTAACCCTCGGAAGAGACGTAAGTCAAACGTTACAGCAACTGGTAACGTCTACAGGTACATTCCTGAGCAACTTGTTACCGGCGCTAGGCAATATAGCTAAGGGAATCGTAAGTGTGATAGGCAGTACATTTCCGCAATTATTTGGCCAAATAGGTAATAGCTTAGGCGCTAATATGCCTAAACTGATATCAAAAGGGCTGGATATGATTACGCAGTTCACCGCATCACTCAGAAGCAACGCGGGAAAATTTATAAGCGCCGGAGCGGATATGCTGCTTAAACTTGCACAAGGACTAGCAAATTCACTGCCGATTTTGATACAAAAATTGCCGCAGATAATAACCAACATAGCAGGTATTATCAATGATAATGCTCCGAAACTGCTTGTTACGGGTGTAAAAATAATCATTACATTAGCAAAAGGCATAATCCAAGCTATTCCGACACTAATTGCAAATATACCTCAGATATTGAGAGCTATATGGAATGCATTTACAGCGTTTAACTGGTTGAGTCTCGGTGGCACTATAGTGCGCAGTATAGCGGGAGCCCTGAGAGGGGGCGTTGGGGCGTTGTTTAGTGCTGCGCAGAGTTTGGGAACGACAATACTTAATGCACTAGCTAATCTCCCAACGTTTCTATTTAACGCGGGAGCTACAGCTATAGTACATATGATCCAAGGCTTTAGATCAGCTTGGGGAGTAATCACAAGTATTGGTGGCCAAATTGTAGTTGCAATTGTATCCGGCCTCTTAAGGCTGCCAAGCCTTATGTGGAACAAAGCTAAAGGAGCTGTATCGAGGATGAAAAGCGCATTTACATCCGGCGGATGGCACAATATAGGCAGCCACATTGTCTCCGGAATTATCAGGGGTATTGCCGGTGCAGCTGGTAGACTGTTTAGTTCAATGAGAAATCTTGCGTCGAAGGCTTTATCGTCAGCTAAAAAGGCACTTGGAATTAGTTCGCCTTCAAGAGTTTTTGCTGCAGAGGTCGGCAAATGGATACCGGCAGGTATCGCAGTCGGTGTGACCAGAAATTCGAGCATTTTGACTGAAATAATGGATGATACAGCAAAGAGTATGACGAACTCATTTAACCCAAATCTTGTACGTAATGCTCAAATTAGCTGGAACGGATCGTCTCAAAGCAATGGCGTAATGCCGGCAGGGAACGTTGTGCAGAACATCAACATTTATCAGCCGGTTAAAACTCCGGGAGAGACAGCTGAAGCAATCAAAAATACTGCTAAATATGCATTTGCAGGAGATTACATTTAATGAGAGATATTGGATATTGTGTTAGGGCCGTCAGAGATGACGGCTTAACTTTTACTTATGAAAATGACGACTGGATGATGACCTCCCTTGAAGGAGCAGAATATCCTCAAATTGAGATATTTACAGAAGCAAAAGGAATTGGCAATGGAGATTTAGTTACCGGTAAGCGGAAAGGATCACGAGTAATAGAGGTGGCAACCGTGCCACGCCATTATAATGATGGAAATTACAGAATTCTACGACAAAAGGCGCTATTTTTCCACAATCCGTCACATACATTTCACTTGGAAATAGTGTATATGGGCGATATCAAAATCGCAAAAGAATGCGAAATTAAAGCATTTACATTTCCTACAGAAAGATATCGCAAAAATGCAGCACTGAAGCTTTCCTATTTGTCACCGCATAGCGAGCTTTTTGCTGCAGGTGACGAAAAAACAAATCTATCAAGCATAACAGCCAGATGGGCGGTTGTGCGAGCCTATACAGGTAGCAATAAGCTGCTGTATTCGACCGAGGATAGAGCCGACAGCATTGTTATTGATTATCAAGGATCAGCAAAAACAAGCCCTGTTATAAAAATTACAGCAGATGGATACGTCAAAGATTTAATAATTAAAATTGGTGATGTTACATGCAATCTCAATACGACACTTAAAATTGGAGATGTGGTTGTCATAGATGGCTCTAAGGCATACGCAACACAGAATGGGGCAATGGTAAGAAGCGTTGAAGATTTCCGAAGATTGAAGTTAATACCCGGAATGAACTTGATATCAATAACTTCAAATAGTGGTAATGCTTTCAAGTCTAAGATTACGTATACAGGAAGGTATGAGGGTATATGATTAATTTTTACGACAAGGAAATGAATCTGCTAGAGACGATTGAGTTTATCGAAATCACCTGGAACAGAAAATGGACTGAAGCGGGAGATTTTACGATATACACAATCGCAAATGAATGGAACGACAAAATCAAGTACATAAACATTGATGGGAGACCGGAAACAGGAATTGTAAAGAAGATTGTAATTGAAGAAAAAATAGAAGGCACTTTTTTAACCCTTGAATTTACAATCTAAGTGCAACAAATGAATAATGACTCATTACTTCTGGTAAAATGGTGTTTGCTAAGACATCCAAATATCAGGAGGCATAATGAGTCATTACAAACATATTACACCAGAGGAGCGTGAAAAGATACTACTTCTCCATTCACAGAATTGCACAATTACATATATTGCTAACAGCATTGGCAGAGATAAGTCAACAATCTCTCGTGAGTTATCTCGTAATACTGTGGATAGTAAGTATTCTGCCATATCTGCTCAAGCTGCATACGAAGTTCGCAGAAAGAATTGTCGTCCGAAGCATAAACTCTCGAATCCAACGATTTTTAAATATGTTCAAGAAAAGTTTCTTGAACATCAATGGTCACCGGAACAGATTTCAGAGAGACTAAAACTGGAACATGCGAGTTTCAGCATTAGTTATTCAACCATTTATAGAGCTATCTATGCAAGAATGTTTGACACAAAAGCCGAACGCAAATCGAAGGGGAATCGAGGTGCGATACGGAAACTTAGACATAGAGGGAAAACTCGTCATACTAAAGAACACACTGAAAAACGTGGCAAAATAGTTATTAGCAACAATCTCTCAGAGCGACCTGCCGAGGCAGAGAGTCGTTCACGTATTGGGGATTG
>NZ_ALNL01000024.1:0-23718 GCF_000293155.1 Mogibacterium sp. CM50
GAACGCCGTATGCGAGGAAACTTGCACGTACGGTGTGGAGCGGGGGAAAAGGTAGAGATAATATCAAAACCTTACCTATCGCTATTCTACCTTTATACCAAAATGAGAAATGTAGCAGGTATTGGACAGTCTGAAGCCTTTAAGTCCTCCGATATGTTTATGAAGTGCAGATACATGGATGAAATGACAGGGGGAAAAGGAATTGTCTTTGCCACAGGAACGCCTGTCAGTAACTCGATGACAGAGCTTTATACGATGCAGCGTTATCTTCAGTATGAAAGCCTTAAAAAGAATAATTTGGAGCATTTTGATAGCTGGGCTTCTACCTTTGGTGAAACGCAGTCAGCTTTTGAATTATCTCCTGAAGGTACAGGGTATAGAGTAAAGACAAGATTTTCCAAGTTCTATAACCTTCCTGAACTAATGTCTATGTTTAAAGAAGTTGCGGATATTCAGACAGCAGATATGCTAAATCTTCCAACACCTGAAGCACGCTATGAAGTTATTAAAACTTTGCCAAGTGAGGAGCAAAAGGAAATTCTAAAGAGCTTATCTGAAAGAGCAGATGATGTGAGAAATAGGGTGGTAGAACCTGACGAAGATAATATGCTGAAAATCACCAATGACGGCAAGAAACTTGCCTTAGATCAGCGTTTAATCAATCCTTTGCTACCTGATAATCCTGACAGCAAGGTCAATGTGTGCGTGAAAAATGTCTTTTCCATTTGGGATAAGACAAGAGAAAATAAGTCTACACAGCTTCTTTTCTCCGATATGTCAACTCCAAAAGGAGATGGAGAGTTTAATATTTACGATGATATTAGAGAAAAACTTGTGGCAATGGGAATACCGAAAGAAGAAATAGCCTTTATCCATGAAGCAAATTCCGATAAGCAAAAGGATGAACTCTTTGCAAAGGTAAGAAAAGGAGATGTGAGGATTTTGCTTGGTTCTACTCAGAAGATGGGAGCCGGAACGAATGTGCAAAACAAGCTGATTGCACTTCATGACCTCGATGTCCCTTGGCGTCCTGCCGACCTTGAGCAGAGAGCCGGAAGAATTGTAAGACAGGGAAATGAAAACAAAGAAGTCAGCATATACAGATATGTAACGGAGAATACCTTTGATGCGTACCTTTGGCAGACCATCGAGAATAAACAGAAGTTCATTTCTCAGATTATGACAAGTAAAACACCTGTAAGAGTGGCGGAAGATGTGGACGAAAGTAGCTTAAACTATGCAGAGATTAAAGCCCTTGCCACAGGTGATCCTAAGATTAAAGAAAAGATGGATTTGGATAATGAGGTTACGAAACTTAAAATGCTTGAAGCAAACTATAAGTCCAATCGTTACAGATTAGAGGATAAGGTCGCTAAAAACTATCCGGAAGAAATTGCAAGAACAGAAAAGCTAATAGAATCTGTAAAGAAAGATATATTGGAAGTTGAACCTAAAGCGGAAGGAGAAGAGAAGTTTACTTCCATTACTATCGGTGGTGTGAAGATATTAGATAAAAAGTTAGCCGGAGAAAGGCTGCTTGAAGCGATTTCCAAAGTAAAAATCAATGAAAGCAAGGTCATAGGAAAGTACAGAAACATGGATTTGGAGGTCAGCTATAACTTCTTTACCAATGAGCATAACTTTAGCTTAAATGGTGCTGCAAAGCATTCAGGAGAGCTTGGAACGAGTGCGGACGGTAATATTACAAGGCTTGATAATGCTCTTGAGAAAATGCCTGAGAAATTAAAGAGGCTTGAAGAAAAGCTCTTCAGCACAAAAGAACAGCTTGAAAATGCCAAAGAGGAATTACAAAAGCCTTTTGAAAAAGCTGATGAACTAAAGAATAAGGTGCTTCGCTTGGCAGAACTGAATAAGCTCCTTGATATGGGAGAAGTGGAAGAAAAGAGAAATGATAATCCCCTTGTAGAAGATGTAAAACGAGCCATCATTGACTTCTGCAACAGAGAGTATGAGGAAAACCATAGTTATGATGAGTTTGACGCTCTATATCCTGATTTAAAGCACATAGGAATTGCTTATACTGATACACCGGATGAAAGACATGGCATACAGTTTGAGTTAGACCTTGAGAATTATACAGCAACTCAATATGTAAATGATGTTGTAGTAAGTCATTATGATTATGTAAAGGAAAATGGAAGTGTTGAAAAGGCTCTTGATGTCATAAAATTTGAAATGGAAAATGGAGAGTTTAATACCTTTGTTTCGGTAGATGAAGAAGAATTAAAGCAAGCAATGGGACTTGAAATTGATGATGAAGGTAACTTCTATGATCCACTTTCTAAAGACCTTGATAATGATGGAATTGCTGACAGATATGACAATGACTTTAAGGACAGCGATTATTTTGAGTCAACCTATGATGTTGAAGATAATTTGCATACCAAAGAGGAAGCCACACAGAAAACGGGTGATAAACCATCTATCTTAGGACAGATAAGAGCCTATCAGGAAGAAAGTAAAACAGAAGAAAAACAAACTGCAAAAGAACAGGAATATGTACGATAAGGGAGGGAAACCTCCCTTTTACCATGAAAGGAGATAAAACATGGATTACAAAACAATGAGAAATCAGATAGAAGATATGGTAAGTGATAATCACAAGGACTTTGTTAAGGCGGTTATCAGCATGGAAAAAGGTATCAACGATGAAAGTGCTTTGGATAAGCTCTATGAGGCTTATATGGACAATGACACCGTTAATTTACTGCATGAGGAATTTGATTACATGATTGAAGATTTAAGAGAACAGGGGCAGATTAAAGATCTTCCTTATGTTCAAGAGGAGAAAGATAATCTTGTCAATATCGTTGGAAATATTGTAGGAAAGATCGATGTAGTTGAAAGAGAAAATAAGAACGGCGAAGCCTTTCAAGTAGTAAACTTCTCTGTGGCATCTAAAGATGATGAGGGCAATAAGGTATATCATAATTGCTCCGCATACGGAGAAAAGGGTGATATTCCAAAAGACTTTAAGCAGGGAGATTTTGTAAAACTCTTTGGACAGATCAGAACTTCCGTTGACGATAACGGCAAGGAACATACTAACATCAGGATACTTTCTTCAAAGCTCTTAAAGGCAAAAGAACAGATGAAAGGTCGAGATGAAAAGAAAGAGTCTGTGCTTGGAGCTATCAAAAAATATCAGGCTGAAGATAAGGAAAAGCCTAAAGAAAAGAAAGAAACATCAAAAGAAGCAGAGAGATAAACTTATGGTCGGTGTGGTCTTGGGACTGCACCGACTCTTTTTTTATTTGCGAAAAAAGGAGATAAAGATTATCTCTCCATCTCCTTACCCATATAAATTCCGTAATTTTTTCGTATCTTATAAAGCTCGTCCATAGTGGATTTTGAGGAAGAATACTCTTGCATAAGGCTATTCTTTTTTTTTTGTAATTTATCAAGCTCAGCTAAAATATCCTTTGAATTTGGGAGCTTGGAATAAGATTTTTTAAGCTCTGAGAGAGCATTTTCATATAGGGTAATCTGAGCTTTGTACTCTTCAAAAAATGCCTTGTCAGACGGATTAGCAGTATATTCCTTGTAGCACGCTCTGTATTTTTTAACGGTATGAACTTGCTCCATAGTGGTGGAAAGCTTCTGCATTTCCTTATCAATAGTCTTGATTTTCTCTTGTATATTTTGCCTTTCATCGGCTGCTTTTTGAATATACTCGTCAAGCTGTTTAACGGATTTAATGCCATGTTCTCTGATATAAATAACAGACTCAGCCATTGTATGAAGGTTATGTTTGGTTGCCCAATATTCGTAGCCTTTGCTTTCCTTTACCTTTGCATTGGTGTTCATGTCAATAACATTGCCGATGCGCTTTTTGACGTCGGGAGTCTTGATAAACTCTCTTTCTGCAATTCGTTCTTTTAATCTTTCCTCGGTATAATCTTCTCCGATTGTTTTAGTCCTTGTAAATCTCGCCTTATCTTTTGGCTTAAAAGCAATGTGCTTACCGTATTTGATTTCATAGCCAAGATCAGCCATCTTCTTTAAAAATTCGTCCCAGTCCTTTGACTGTTTTATTATTCTATCAATGTCAAATTGAAGTTTACTTTTCCAAGAAGTGCCATGCTTTGCCTGTTCGTTTTCATACCAAGATTTACCGTTAATCTTATATTTTTTCTTATAGCTTTCGTAAAACTCGTCAATGACAGATAGGCTATTTTCTTTGCAGAGTTTATCACTCTGATAACGGATTTGGTGGTAGCTTTTCTTGTTAGACTGGTAGCACCTACCTGTTACCATATTTACATTATTGAAGATGATGTGATTGTGGATATGCTCCTTATCTACGTGAGTAGATAAGACAAATTCGTACTCATCTTTGAGTATCTTTTTACACAGCTCCATACCAATCTGGTGAGCCAATTCAGGGCTTGTTTCTCCCGGTAAAAATGATTGAATGAGATGTCTTGCAAGAACGGTTCCTTTTGTTCCTGCGTCATTTCGTGTCCTTAAAAACTGAGTGTGAGCAGTTGATTCGTGGCATTTATGAGTGCTTACTAAAAGCTGCTCGTCTGTTTTATCTCCATTTACAATGTAGTCGATAGCAAGATTAAGAGTCGATTTTATTGGGTGTATTTTTGTAATAGCCATTATTATTCACCTTCCGTTTCAGATGTTCTTTTCAGAAGTAGTGAATGAATTTGCCACAGCTCTTTTGAGAAATGTTCAATCTCTTTTTTTATATCACCTATGTCCTCTTTGTAGATTACACCTGTCGAATTTACTCGCTTTGCAATCTGATTGATGTTGTTTGTAGCGTTGGAAAGTAATCCTTGTAAATCTCGAAAAGGCTTTAAATCTACTTGATATATTTCCTTTTGTAAAACGCATTTGCGGATAAAATGACTCATATTTCTGCACTTTGCAAGTTTCCTTTTCTCTTCAAAAAGAGCTTTTTCTTCTTCAGTCAATTTAATTTCAAGTCGTTCATTTCGTATCCTATTTGCCATAGGTAATTCCTCCTTTATATGTATTTCGGGGTCTTAGGGTTCTCCCTAACAAGCTAAAAATTGATAAAAAAAGAAGCAGATCCCAAAGGGCTGCTTCATCAATTTTTCCGTAAGTGTCCGTACACTTACTGTGCTTGCTACATAAGAATGAATTAGATAGCAAGCGTTAAGCAAGTTTTGAATTTACTACTAAATTGTACCATAAGGACACCATAATTTCCACATGTAACTTGACAAATATTGAATTATAATTTATTATTAAATAAAGATTCAGTATTGGAATAGAAAGAGGTGTGCTATGGCACAAGTATTAAAAGAAGAAGTTAGAAATAGAATACTAAAAGCAGCAGAAAAAGTATTTTATGAAAAGGACTATAGAGGTGCCAAATTAACAGAAATTGCAAAAGAAGCAGATATTCCTGTGGCACTAATTTATACCTATTTCAAAAATAAGGAAGTTTTGTTTGATGCAGTAGTAAGTTCAGTTTATATAAATTTTGAGTCAGCCTTTGATGAGGAAGAGTCTTTGGAAAAAGGTTCTGCTTCTGAAAGGTTTGATGAAGTTGGAGAAAACTATATTCATGAACTTTTAAAAGAGCGTAAGAAGTTAATTATTTTAATGGATAAGAGCTCAGGTACAAAGCATACAGAAGCAAAACAAAAACTCATATCTCAAATGCAGGCTCATATTGAAGTAAGTTTAAAAAGACAATCGAAAGAGGAATATGATCCAATGCTTGCCCATATTTTAGCCAGTAACTTTACAGAGGGGCTTCTTGAAATAGCAAGGCACTATCAAAGTGAAAAGTGGGCAAAAGATATGCTAAAACTCATTGCAAGGTGTTATTACAAGGGAGTGGAATCCTTATAATTAGCACTAAAAAATAGACTTTGTGTAATCAGCAAAGTCTTACTTTAAACCTTAATATTGAATTATAATTCAATATTATTCAATTTTGAAAGGAGAGTTGTTCATGCCGGAAAAAGAATTAAGGAAAAAAGTGATTGGGAAAAATAGTTTATCCAATTCACTTCTTGCTTTAAAAATAGTATTTGATTTGATACCACAAATCTTACTTGTATATTTGATTAGTTCTTTAATCACAAACAATATTAACGAAGGTAATTTAAAGTATATATTCTTGGGAATCTTTATATCGTTTGTATTAAAAGGCGTGTTTTACTATTTTGCAACAAAGGTTGCCCATGAGAAAGCATACGAAAAATTGACAGAACTTAGGATAGATATTATCGGGCATCTAAAAAAACTAAGTTTGGGATTTTTCAAAGAACATAATACAGGGGAGCTTACGAACATTGTTCAACATGATGTGGAGCAAGTGGAAGTATACCTTGCTCATGGTCTTCCTGAAATAATGGCAGTTACGCTTCTGCCTACCATTATTTTTGTAGCTATGATTTTTGTAGACTGGCGTCTTGCTCTTGGAATGATTTCCGGAGTTCCACTCATGTATTTGGTAAAAGTTCTTTCACAGAAAACAATGGATAAGAACTTTGCTATTTACTTTAACCATGAAAACAAGATGAGAGAAGAGCTAATGGAATATGTAAAAAATATTTCTGTTATTAAGGCTTTTGCTAAAGAAGAGGAGATTAGCGAAAGAACATTAAAAACAGCAAGAGAGTATATTTACTGGATTAAAAAGAGCATGGGAGCAATTACAATTCCAATGGGACTCATTGACATATTTATGGAAATTGGAGTAGTTATTGTCATGATTTTAGGAAGCATATTTCTTTACTATGGAAATATTACAACACCTAATTTTATACTTGCCATTATTTTATCGTCTGCCTTTACTACATCTATAAGTAAGACAGCTACATTGCAACATTTTTCTATTGTGTTTAAGGAAGCTCTAAAGGCGATTGGAAAAGTTTTAACAGTTCCGCTTCCAAAGAAAAAGACAGAACAAGGTTTAGAATTTGGAAATATAGAATTTAAAGATGTGAATTTTGCATACGGAAAAGATAGCTTTGAACTAAAAAATATCAATTTAACTTTTAAGAAAAATAGTTTGAATGCCTTTGTAGGAGCAAGTGGTTGTGGGAAAAGTACTGTATCTAATTTACTTATGGGATTTTGGGATGCTGACAGCGGACGAATAGAAATAAATGGGAAAGATATAAAAGATTACAGTCAGGAAAATATTTCAAATCTCATTGGAAGTGTGCAACAGGAGGTCATCCTTTTCGATTTAAGTATTTTTGACAATATTGCAATCGGGAAACTTAATGCGACAAAAGAAGAAGTCATAGAAGCTGCCAAAAAAGCGAGATGTCATGACTTTATTTCAGCATTGCCAAATGGATATGAAACACGAGTAGGTGAAATGGGAGTTAAGTTATCTGGTGGAGAAAAACAAAGAATCTCTATTGCAAGAATGATACTGAAAAATGCACCGATTTTAATATTAGATGAGGCAATGGCAGCTGTTGATAGTGAAAATGAAAGACTAATCGGTGAAGCGATTGATGATTTAAGTAAGGATAAAACCATCATTACAATTGCTCATCATCTAAACACGATTAGAGATTCAGACCAAATTATAGTTATGGATAAGGGTGTTGTTCTTGATGCAGGAAGCCATGAAGAGCTGATGAAAAGATGTGATTTTTATAAGGATATGGTGGAAGCACAGAACAAGGTAGATAGATGGAATTTGAAAGAGGTGGTAACAGAAAATGTTTAGAGAAATGTTAAAGCTACTTACAAAAACCGGGAAGAGAGATTTGATTATATCAAGTGTATTCTTTGCCCTTTATGGACTAAGCTCCATAGCTATGATTGTTATCGTATTTTCTATACTGTTTCAGATATTTGATGGGACGAGTTTAGATATGCTTTATAAATATTTTATTGCGATTGGATTACTTGTAGTCTTCAAAGGTATTTGTAACATGGTTGCGGATATGAAAAAGCATAGTGCAGGTTTTGATATTGTTCAGCAAATAAGAGAACGCATGATTATCAAATTAAAGAAATTCAGTTTGGGATTTTATACCAATGAAAGACTGGGAGAGATCAATACAATTTTACACAAAGATGTTGATAATATGTCCCTTGTTGTAGGACACATGTGGTCGAGAATGTTTGGTGATTTTTTGATAGGTGCAGTCGTATTTGTTGGTCTTGCAAGTATTGATTTCAAACTTTCTATTATTATGGCTGTATCTGTTCCGATTGCACTTATCTTTCTATATCTGACAATTAAGCAATCTGAAAAAATAGAAAATCAGAACAACTCAGCACTTCTTGATATGGTTAGCTTATTTGTTGAATATGTTAGAGGAATACCTGTATTAAAGAGTTTTTCAAACAATAAGAGCTTGGATAATGAGCTTATGAATAAGACAAAAAAGTTTGGAAAAACAAGTAAAGTAGCTTCAAGATTCAAGGCAAAACAGCTATCTATATTTGGGTTTTTACTGGATATTGGATATTTAGTTCTTTTAATTACAGGAGCAATACTTGTTACAAAGGGAAGTCTTGATGTACTTCATTTTATTATCTTTGCAGTAATTTCAAAAGAGTTTTATAAGCCGTTCGCTTCTATGGAACAACACTATATGTACTATGTTTCGGCGATAGATAGTTACGAAAGACTTTCAAGAATTTTATATGCAGATGTAATCCCGGATAAAGTGAATGGAATTGTTCCGAAAGATAATGATATAGCTTTTGAAAACATAGATTTTTCTTATGAAAAAGATGAATTTAAAATGGAAAAATTGAGCTTTTCTATTGCTGAAAAAACAATGACAGCCTTAGTTGGAGAATCAGGTAGTGGAAAGACTACTATAACCAACTTGCTTCTAAGATTTTATGATGTGCATAAAGGGAAAATTACACTTGGAGGAACTGATATAAGGGATATTCCTTATGATGAGCTTTTAGATCGTATCAGCATTGTCATGCAGAATGTTCAACTGTTTGATAACACGATTGAAGAAAATATTAGAGTAGGTAAAAAAGGAGCTACAAAAGAGGAAATAATTAAAGCTGCAAAGAAGGCAAGGATACATGATTTCATTATGAGTTTACCAAAAGGTTATAAAACTGATATTGGAGAAAATGGTGGGATTCTTTCAGGTGGACAGAGACAAAGAATATCTATTGCAAGAGCCTTTCTGAAAGATGCACCGATTTTAATTCTTGATGAAATGACAAGTAATGTTGATCCTGTAAATGAATCTTTGATACAAGATGCTATTACAGAACTTGCAAAGAATAGAACTGTACTTGTAGTGGCTCATCATTTAAAAACAATTCAAAAAGCTGACCAAATTCTCGTATTTCAAAAAGGAAATTTACTAGAAAAAGGAAAGCATGGGGAACTTCTTGAGAAAGATGGTTACTACACAAAATTATGGAAAGCTCAATATGAGGTGTAACCATGATTTTGTTAAAAGATGTTTCTTATGAATGGGAAGATGGGCGAACTGCTTTAAAAAATATCAATCTTGAAATTAAAAAAGGTGAATTTGTTTTAATTTCAGGGAAAAGTGGAAGTGGTAAAAGCACTCTTGGAAGTGTAATGAATGGTCTTATTCCACATTATTACAAAGGCAAAATGAAAGGAGAAGCCTTTGCGTCCGGAAAAGATATAAGCAAATTATTACTTCATGAAGTAGGGCATATTGTAGGGACTGTATTTCAAGATCCAAGAAGTCAGTTTTTCACGACAACGACAGATGAAGAAATAGCTTTTGGGCTTCAAACTATCTGCAAATCAAGAGATAAAATCAAACAGAGAGTAGAAGAAGTATATGCAGAGTTGGATATTGAGGAACTTAAAGGAAAATCTGTTTTTGAATTATCAAGCGGACAGAAACAAAAGATAGCTATTGCAAGCATCTATGCGATGAATCCGAAAGTTTTAATTTTAGATGAACCTTCAGCAAATTTGGATATGAAAGCAACATTTGACCTGTTTTTAATTTTGGAGAAATTAAAGAAAAAAGGAACAACGGTTGTTCTAATTGAACATCGTTTGTACTATGTAAAGTCTTTATTTGACCGTTTTCTTTTGATGAAAGACGGAGAAATTACGAAAGACTTGAGTCGAGAAGAAGTTATCTATCTTGAAAGGGCGTTTTGGTATGAAAATGGACTAAGAACTCTTGAATTAGAAGAATACAGGATAAGTGAGAAGAAAGATTCATATCAATTAAATGATGAAAATATCATCGGAAAAGGCTTGAAATTTTGCTATCCGAATGTAGCTAAGGATGGAAATAAGAAAAAACATTACATTTTAAATCATCTTGATTTCAACATGGAGTACGGAAAAGCCATTGGTCTTATCGGCTTAAATGGTACCGGGAAAACCACCTTTGCAAGAGTGCTTTCAGGACTTGAGAAGATAGAAGAGGGAAAAATATGGGCGAGGGAAGATAAGTCGCTTAATCATAAAGATTTAATGGATATGTCATATTTTGTCTTTCAAGATTCAGACTATCAGTTGTTTTCGGAAAGTGTACTTGATGAAATGTTACTTGGTATTTCAAGTAAAGATAAAAAAGAAAATACTCAAAAGGCAAAGTCTATTTTGAGTGTACTCGGCTTAGACAAATACATTGATAAGCATCCGTTTGCTTTATCAAGAGGAGAAAAACAAAGACTGACAATAGCTTGTGGAATGATGAAACAGGCAAAGATTTTCATCTATGATGAACCAACATCAGGTTGTGATAAAGACTCAATGCTTTCCGTCGCAAAACTGATTGAAGAACAATTGAAAATTGGGACAACAGTTTTGGTAATAAGTCATGATTTTGAGTTTTTAGCAAACACAGTGAGCAAGCTATGGGTAATGGGAGATGGAAAAATAGAAACTGTTTTAGATATGAGTGAAAGTAATAAATTTCTCATATTAGACAAGATGAGAGGAGGTAGAGAGCTTGTCAGATAGAAAAACTATAGATCCGAGAATAAAACTTACTCTACTTCCAATTGTTGGATTTACGAGCTTTTTTATAAGCGATACAATTCTACTTTTTGTACTAATTGTTTTTGCCTTTTTTCTTTATTTATATAGCGGGATGTGGAAAAGAGCGTTACGCTTTATCTTGTTTTTTGTGCTTTTATACTGCATAGAGTTAGGGCTTGGAAAATTTTGTGAAGCAAGTATTGTATTTGGAATATATATGTTTATTTACTTTGCATCAAGAATGACCTTAATCGCTATGTTTGGTGGATATATAACAAAGACTACAAGTGTAAGTGAAATACTGGAAGCGTTAAATAGAATGAAAGTACCAAGAAGCATTGGTATACCTTTTAGTGTTTTGCTTAGGTTTGTACCAACTATAAAAATAGAACTCAAGGCATTAAAAGAGAATATGAAGATTCGAGGAATTGTAACAAGCAGATTTTTCCCATTGCTACATCCAATTAAATATATTGAATATACGCTTGTTCCGCTTTTAATGAGAATTATTAAGATTTCAGATGAACTGTCAGCTTCAGCACTTATTAGAGGACTTGATAGTGATGAGAAGAGGGTAACATTAACAGAATTGCGGTTTAGAAAAACAGACTTAATGATTGGAATATTAGGAGCTTTGATGATTGCTCTTGTGATAGTAATACAGAAAATTTATTAGGAGGACTTTTATGAAAAACAAATTAAATGGTCGTGATTTTATTACAATCGGAATCTTTAATGCAATTGGAATTGTCATATACATGGCAGTTGCATTTGCTATGGCAACAACAGTTATTGGAGGATTTATTGCTTCAGGAGTTAGCTTTATGATAGCTGCTACCGTTTATATCCTTATGGCTGTAAAAGTTAAAAAGAAGGGTGTATTTACAATATCAGGAACGCTTCTTGGTTTAATTGCGTTGTCAGGAGGACATTTGCCTCATGCAGTCTTTGCTGTAATCGGTGGAATTATATGTGATTTGATTATAGGAAATTATGAGAGCAAGGGACGAATGATTATTGGGTATGGGACATTTGCATTAGCAGATTTTTTAGGAACAGTAATTCCTGTAATTTTATTCGGGACTGCTTCTTTTGTGGAAAGAGCATCAAAATGGAAAATGAGCGAAGCACAAATAAATGAAGCATTATCTTATTTCAAAGTCTCATGGACAGTAGGCTTTGGTTTGATAACTTTTGTTCTTGCTTGCATAGGAGCATTCGCTGCAACAAAGATACTCAAAAAGCATTTTGAAAAAGCAGGAGTGATTTAATAATAGATTTACTTAGGAGGAAAAGTAATGGAGGGATAATCATGTCAAAACTTATAGTTTCAGTTTTCACAGAACGATATAATTATCCTTTTTTATGCTTGGACTTACTTTTGTATAGCAATATATCGCCATTACAAACATACAAATAGTCTCAATATAACAAATCAATAGTTTTCAAGTTAAGAGGACTTTTACGCCAAAGTGTAGAAGTCCTCCTTTTTTATTCTCAAAAAGCAAACCACAGAACAGGAAAAGGAGGATAACTAAGTGGCTAAAGAATATTACCTTTATGTGAAAGGAAAAGCTGTACCTGTAAGCGAAGAAGAAAAACAAAAGCTTGAGGAAGAAGAACGAAAAATAAATGAAAGAAAAGATAGGATTCACCAAAATTATTTGAAGCGTAAAGCAAACGGCAAACAACAGGAATATGAGGACAGATACAAGGCAAGGAGAGAGGAGAAAAAACAGGAAAAGCTAAAGAGTTTGAAAAGAACAGGGATAAAGCTAAAGGATTTAGATGGTAATTTGTAGGATTTGTGATATATTGACTAAAAGCTAAAAATATGATAATATAACTATCAAAGATAATATAATTATCATAAAAGAAAATGAGAGGTGAAAGTTAGATGTCTTATTGCTCTGATATAACAAAAAATAGAATTTTAGAATGTGCTAAAGGGGAATTTTTAAGCAAAGGATTCGAAAATGCACAGGTAGCTGAAATTGCTAAATTAGCAAAAGTAACTACAGGAGCTATTTATCGTCATTTCAAAAATAAGGAAGCATTATTTTTTGCTCTAATTGAAGAGGAATATAATTACACATTAGATGTTGTTTCTGATGTTGAAAAAAGGAGCGAACAAAAAACTATTAGGATAGACTCTGATTTAGTCGATGATGAAGCAATTATAGAAAATTTATTCTTGGAAACAATGCTATTTGTTGATTATATGTATGCACATTTTGATAACTTTAAGCTGATTTTTGCGTGTAGCAAAGGGTCGCAAGTAGAAAACTTTATTGAGGATATTACTGAAAGATATACAGCTAAAAATATGAAGCTTATTCTTTTCAACGCTAAACAAGAGCAAATTATCACAGAGATTAAAGAGTTTGAAGTTCATGTCATTACAAAAGGCTATATTACATCTCTATGCGAGTGTATTCTTCATGATATACCGCATGATAATGTTGGCGAATATATTAGAAGCATTGTTGTTTTTCAATATTATGGTTGGCAAGGCTTAATGAAGAAAAACAACAAATAAATTTTTTCAAAGGGTTAGCGATAACTAATTGATCATCTGTTTGTAGGGGGTGTTTCCTTGAAAAGTAACAATAAAAATGTCATTTCAGAGTTGCTTAAATACGCTGATGGCGAGAAAAAACAATTATACAAATCAATTTTGTTAGCGACCATAGGGGAACTGTTTGGAATGATTCCTTTTTTAGCAATAGCAAAATTGATAGAAAAAATATATCAATCTGAAGTGTCATTTAGAACTATATTGTGTTTAACACTTATAGCTTTGTGTGGACAAGTTTTAAAAGGTATTTTTACTTTATATTCAACGATAATCTCACACAAAGCAACATTTCATATTTTAAAAAATATACGAAGTTTAGTAGCTGAAAAAATGCTAAGAGTACCTATGGGTGTAATGATAGATACTCCTATAGGTAAATTTAAAAATTTAATTGTAGATACAGTGTCTAAGCTGGAAGATTCAATGGCTCATTTTATGCCGGAGATAACATCAAGTATAGTATCTCCTGTTTTATTTTTGGTTTTGATTTTTGCTTTGGACTATAGGATGGGATTGGCTTCGTTACTTACAATTCCTTTGGGAATGCTTGGATATATAGGGATGATGAAAGATTATGAGTTTAGAAGCAAAACTTATACGACTGCTCAAAATAATATGAATAGCACATTGGTTGAATATGTTAATGGCATTGAGGTCATAAAAGCTTTTAATCATAGTACATCTTCATATGAAAAATTTACGAGTGCAATTCAATTTTTCCATGATAGTACCCTTGCTTGGTGGAAACAAAGCTGGTTATGGTCAGCATTTGTTCAAGCAGTTATGCCGTCAACACTTTTGGGGACTTTGCCAGTTGGTGCATATCTATATATGAATTCTCAAATATCTCTATCAAATTTCATTGTGTGTATTATCTTACCTATCGGCTTTATTGCACATTTAATGAAAATCGGAAAGTATTCGGAGCAATTCAGTATGGTTAAGGCGAGTTTAGATGTAATAGATGAATTTTTATCGACAGAGGAACTTAAAAGACCAAAAGAGAGAGCAGTTCTTGATAATACTCTGTATCGTTTTGTAAATGTTTCGTTTGCTTATGATAAAGAACTTGTGCTAAAAAATATCAACTTTGAATTAAAACCAAATACAGTAACGGCACTGGTTGGCAACTCAGGATCCGGAAAATCAACTATAGCAAAGTTAATGGCTGGCTTTTGGGATCCAACAGCAGGTAACATAATTTATGGAGGTAAAAAAATTTCTGAAATTCCATTTGAACAGCTAACAAGTGAGATAAGCTATGTTGCTCAAGATAATTTTTTATTTAATACAAGTATAAAAGAAAATATAAAAATGGGAAATCCAACTGCAAGTGATGAGGAGGTTATTGAGGTGGCTAAAGCTGCATCTTGCCATGACTTTATTATGGAACTTGAAGATGGATATAACACAAAGGTTGGTGATGCAGGAGGTTCTTTGTCGGGTGGAGAAAGGCAAAGAATTACCATTGCAAGAGCAATGTTAAAACAATCTAAGGTAATAATTTTAGATGAAGCAACTGCATTTGCGGATCCAGAAAATGAATATCTCATTCAAAGTGCAATTAACAATCTTATTAAAGGAAAGACTTTGATAGTGGTTGCTCACAGACTTTCTACTATTACAAATGCTGATACAATCCTTGTTATGAAAGATGGAGAAATTGTAGAGAATGGAACTCATGAAAATCTTGTGAAAAAAGATGGAGTATATGCTTCATTGTGGAAAAATTATGTGGGCAGACTAGATGACGGAAAGGAGGCGATTTAAGTGATTGCGATTGTAAAACGAATATTAAAAATATCAGGGAAATATCGAAAAAATGTAATCCTAGGTCTTATATTTAGTGGATTAAAATCATTTTTCGTTTCTTTGATGTTGTTGGCGGTTTTATTGATTATGATTAATCTTGAACAATTGAACATGACTATTATTATGCAGGCAACAGCGATTATAGTTGTGAGTATATTCGGCAGATTCATATTTCAGTATCTTTGCGATAGAAAACTTAGTGCCTCAGGCTACGAGATTTTTAAGGATAAAAGAATTGAAATAGGCGAAAAATTAAAGAAAGCTCCGATGGGATATTTTTCAGAAAAAAACTTAGGGACAATTCAAGCTGTTTTAACGACAACTATTTCCGACTTAGAAGCTATGGCAATGCTTGCGATGAACTTTATTGTTGGTGGATTTTTCCAAGCTCTAACTATGACAATCATGTTATTAATCTTTTGTTTCCCGGTAGGGATGGTGTCTTTAATTGCGATAATCCTTGGAATAGTTGTTCTTAAATTAATCACAAAGAAAACTGAAAAATATTCTCCTATTATGCAAGATTCGCAGGAAATATTAGTTACAGAAGCAATTGAATATATCAGAGGAATTTCAGTGCTTCGTTCATTTAAGAAAGGGACTGATGGAAAAAACAAAGTTGAAAAAGCTTTTATGAGGAAATGCGAAGTTGATATAGAGGTCAATGAAGGTTCAGCTTATTTAATGAAATTATATGAAATGATTTTCAAGGTAGCAAGTTGTGCCTTAGTGTTTGTTGCTACGGTTTTATATATGAATTCACAAATTCCACTTTCATATGCACTGATGTTTATAGTATCTGCCTTTCTGATTTTTTTGGAATTGGAGTTGGTCAGCGATGGAGCTTTTTTAAGTAGGATGCTTGCAACACAACTTAATAGACTGGAATATATTTCGGATATACCTTCACTTGATGATGGTGGAAAAGAGATTGATTTGGATTCCTATGATATTGAATTGAAAGATGTTTGTTTCGGCTATGGAGAAAGGGAGATTTTGAATAATATAAACTTGCAAATAAAGTCTAATAGCAGTTTAGCCATTGTGGGTGCTTCAGGTTCCGGGAAAACAACGCTATGTAATCTGATAGCAAGATTTTGGGATGTAAAAAAAGGTGAAGTTCTTATTGGTGGACATAATGTTAAGGATTTTACTTCTGAAAGCCTTTTAAAAAATATCAGTATGGTATTTCAGAAGGTGTATTTGTTTAATGACACGATTGAAAACAATATAAAATTTGGAAATCCAAACGCAACACATGATGAGGTGGTGGAGGCTTGCAAGAAAGCTTGTTGCCACGATTTTATAACAAGCCTTAGTGATGGATACGACACTGTTGTTGGTGAGGGTGGTTCAACTCTGTCGGGAGGAGAAAAACAAAGAATATCTATTGCAAGAGCTATTTTGAAAGATGCACCAATTATTATTCTCGATGAAGCGACTTCAAGCGTAGATCCTGAAAACGAGTATATGTTAATCAGTGCAATTAAGGAATTAACAAAAAATAAAACACTTATTAGTATTGCACATAGACTATCTACAGTAAGAGAAGCAGATCAAATTATTGTCATTGATAAAGGTAGAATTGTGCAACGAGGCAATCATAATGAACTAATTGGTCAAGATGGAGTATATAAACATTTCATTGAAATTAAAAAACAATCTATTGGTTGGCAAATATAGGTGATGAAATGGGAGATGTAGTTATTGATTTTGATAATGTAAGTTTCAGTTATGGAACACAAACAGAAGGGAGTCTCAGAAATATAAATTTCAGAGTTAAAGAAGGAGAATTTATTTTGCTTACTGGTCAGTCTGGTTCAGGGAAAACAACTGTTACAAGATTGATAAACGGCTTAATTCCACATTTCTTTGAAGGGGTTTTAACTGGAACTGTGAAAGTGTTAGGAAGTGATATAAAGACTGTTACTCCCGGAGAAATGGGTAAAAATACTGCTTCTATATTTCAAAATCCACGAAGTCAATTTTTTACAACGAATAGTACCAAGGAAGTGGCATTTGCTCTTGAAAATTATGGAATAGATAGAGATGAAATGATAGATAGAGTGAATTGTGCATTTCACGATTTTGAAGCTGAAAATCTTATGGATAGGGATATGTTTTCTTTATCTAGTGGTGAAAAACAGAAGATAGCGATTATAGCTGCAAAAACCTTGAATCCTAAGATTTATGTTTTCGATGAGCCATCTGCAAATTTAGATATTCCTTCAATTCTTAAATTGAAGGAAATAATGGAAAGCTTAAAGAAACAAGGACATACAGTGATTGTTTCAGAGCATAGATTGTTCTACTTAAAAAATTTGGTAGATAAATGCTTGATAATGAAAGATGGAGAAATTGATAGGCAACTAAATCACGATGATATTGAAAATTTGAATGAAACAGATCTTCAAACATATAAACTTAGAACATTTAATTTGAGCAATATCAAGTATGGTTTGAAGAACAATGCACCTATTAGTAAGCAACAATCAGACTTTAAGGTGGAGAATTTATCATTTTCGTATAATGTAAATAATTCGATTTTAAATAATTGTAATTTAGAAGGAAATTTTGGTGAAACAGTAGCTATAGTTGGACACAACGGAAGTGGCAAAACTACATTGGGAAAAATAATGTCAGGATTGTTAAAAGCAAGAGGTGGACAATTTTTTATTGAAGGTAAACTTACGAAGCAAAAGGAGTTATATAAAAGTGTATATTTTGTGATGCAAGATGCAGACTATCAACTGTACTCTGATTCTGTTGTTTCTGAGTTAATGCTCAGTTCTATGAATAGCATTAAGACTATTAAGCAAAATGATGAGAAAATAGAAGATGCGATGAATTTATTGAATATTTCATCATTCAGAAATAGACACCCGCAAAGTTTATCAGGAGGGCAAAAGCAGCGAGTTACTATTGCGGCTGCAATAGCTTCAAATAAAAAAATTATGATTTTTGATGAGCCGACTAGTGGACTTGATTATGAGAATATGGAAATCGTATCTGAAGCAATTAATGCTCTTCGTAAAAAAGGGATACTGATTTTTGTTATTTCCCATGATTTAGAGTTTTTAAGTAGAGTAGCAACTAAAGCAGTTTTTATAGAAAATAATACTGTTAGCAAAAGGAATAGTTTAAAGAAAAGTGGTGAGTTTGAAACAATAAAAAGATTTTTACTACAGAGTGAGGTACATGAATAATGAGCAAATCTTGTAAACAAAATGGAATAAGATATGATCCAAGAATTAAGTTGTTACAAGTTTTAATTATAGGGGTTTTAGTATTTACTTTGACTGGTAAAAAGTATGAGATTCTACTTTTTTTGTCAGTATTTGCATATGGAATGATAAGTGGCATATACAAAACTTGTTTTAAATTTTTAGCTTTATATATAGTGTTGTTTATGGTAGCGGAAATAAGTCCATTATTTATTTCAACTACAATACACTATTTTGTCCTATGTCTTATAACATTGACTCTTGCAGCTATAAATATGATTAGAACAAGTGAAATATCTGAAGTATTAGCTTCCTTGCAAAATATGAAAATCCCATATTATATAACTATTCCATTAGCTGTTATTTTAAGATTTTTCCCCACTCTAAAACAGGATATTACTTGTATAAAGCAGGGAATTAAGACTAGAGGGATTGATATTTCTTTCCTTGGATTTTTAAAACATCCTTTTAAAGTTTATGAAATGATGTTGATTCCTATGTTAATGCGAATGTTATGTACTGCAACTGAGTTGTCGGCATCTGTTGAGACACGAGGACTTGGAGTTTCGTGTAAAAAAACTAGTTATACAGAAGTCAAATTTCGTATGCTTGATATGTTATTGCTAGTAATAATGATAGTATTTTATCTAGCTATCATCATTATGAAAATAAAAAATATTTAAAAACAAGGAGAATAATTATGGAAGAAAAAAAGAAATTTCAAATTAAAGATTTAATTATTACAGCACTAATGGTGTTATGCTCACAGGTTTTATATAGAGTGTTATCTTTTCTGTTCATATCGCCATACACAATGTTATTAACAGTTCCGATATGGTCAATTATTGGAGCAATTGCCTATTTCTTAGTACCGGTAAAAACAAAAAATCCATGGATGATTTTATTATTTTGTGTACTTACAAGCATTATAGGTTTTTATCCACCATATATCATTAGTTGTATATTTGCCGGGATTATAGCTATGTTGATTGCAAGAACAAAAGGGGTTGGCAATTATAAAGGATTAACAATTGGATATATGATATTTTGTGTTCTCGCCGGCTTTGGTGGAATGTATGTACCATTTCTTTTTTATGCAGATCAAACACTTAAATCTTATGAAAAAATGTTTGGGAGCGAATATTTAGGTACATTAACTAAAATTGTTTCTCCTATGACTACAGCAATAATGCTTATTGTAATAGCCATTTGCGGATTGATTGGAGCAGTAATTTCTAAGAAACTATTGAAGAAACATTTTGAAAAAGCAGGAATGATTTAATCAATCTTTGTTTGTGAGGGGAAAAAAATGGATTAAATAATGGAGGTAATTGCTATGTATTATTTAGGGTCTGTTATTCATATAGAAAAAAACAATAGACCTTTTTGATACTGGTAATTACCATAAAAAATCAAATTTAAAATATAAGGAAAGAGCAAGTTTCTTTCATTTTAGAGGACTTATTATGCCTATGTGCAGAAGTCCTCCTTTTTTGTCTAAAAACGTAGACAAAAAAGAAATGGAGGAAATAAAATGTCAAAAGAATATTACCTTTATGTCAACGGACAAAGGGTTAAAGTCAGCGAGCAGATATATAAAGTCTACTGGCGAGAAAAAGAACACGAAAAATATTTAGAGCAGGTGGACAAGAAAAACCACTTGCTCTTTTTTTCATCATTGGATCATGACGGACATTTTGCAGATAGCATTATTGATGAAAGCGTTGATGTAGAAAAGATTGTGGAAACACAGATGATGATTGAAGCAGTCAGAAATGCTATATCAAGGCTCAATGCAGAAGAAAGAGATATTATTGAACGCTTATATTTCAATGATGAAACGGTTCGTTCAGTGGCAAAGCTCAAAAGTATTACACATCCAGCTTTAATCAAAAGAAGAAACAAAATTCTTGAAAAGCTGAAAAAAATTATCGAAGAACTTTAAAACTTCGGTAACCAAAGGGGTCAAATTTTCCTTATGTAAAGTGAAGGGGAGTTTGACCTCCTTTACTTTCTTGGGTAAGGGATACGCCTGCTTATGGCAAATAGGAAAATGTAGAGAAAACAATCCCTTTCAAATATTGCTCTTTGACAACTGAATAGACCATGACGGGACTTTTAATTACTTAGTGAGCGTAAGGAATTTACGCCATGACTTTCCTGCTGAAGAAATTCGGTTTAAATGAATACTGTCAAAGACAAGGATAGAAGGAAACGAGCGATAAATAAATTTTCTTAAAGCAAAGAACGAGGATAACTTTGCGAGCGATGACCTAAGTAATGATAATGATACTTCTTTAGTGAAAACCGGCTCATCTTAACAGGGGCGGTGGTGAGATTCCAATGTTGCTTATCCTAAGCACCCGTTAATGTCATAAAACTTTAGATAAAATTATATGAGGAGGATTTAGAATGAATAATGAACTATTAAGATATAGCCTCCAATTATCTATGCTATCTATCTTGCTCTCTAAACATTTACTAAACGATATTGAATATAGAAAGATAAAGTTAAAACTGATGAAAAAGTACAACATTTCAACAGAATTATATTTATAATGTTTTGCGAGTGTGGTATAATAGAACTGCATAGAGAGATACAAAAAGGAGGCGGATGCAGTGAAGAAAGATGTAAAAGTTATTAAAGGTGATACCACACTGAAAAGAACTGCATCAGGCTGTGTTGAACGCTCAATAAAGAGAGTGGCAGCGTATTGCAGAGTTAGTACGGATACTGAAGATCAGATTAACAGCTATAATTCTCAAGTAGAACACTACACAGAATTTATAAAGAAAAATAAAGAGTGGACACTTGCAGGAATATATGCTGATGAAGCGATAACCGGTACACAGGTTGACAGAAGAATTGATTTTCAAAGACTAATCAATGATTGTATGAACGGCGATATAGATATGATAATTACAAAGTCTATATCAAGATTTGCAAGAAATACATTAGACACCTTAAAGTATGTAAGAAAGTTGAAAGAGTTTAATGTTGCGGTCTTTTTTGAAGAGGAAAACATAAACACCTTAACAATGGACGGAGAGTTGCTTTTAACAATTTTAAGTTCAGTTGCGCAACAGGAAGTAGAGAACATTTCAGCCAATGTCAAAAAAGGTTTGAGAATGAAGATGGAAAGAGGAGAAATGGTCGGCTTTCAAGGGTGTTTAGGCTACGACTATGATCCGGAAACTAAAAGCATTTCTATCAATGAAAAAGAAGCTGAGATTGTAAGATATATTTTCAGAAGATATATTGAAGGTGTTGGCGGTATGGTAATCTCCAGAGAACTTGAAGAACAAGGATATTTATCGCCAAGAGGAAATAAAAGATGGACGGAAACAACAGTTTTAGGAATCATAAAAAACGAGAAATATAAAGGGGATCTTATGATGGGAAAGACCTATACGGTTGATCCTATTTCAAAGAGAAGATTGGATAATTTCGGAGAACAGGATAAGTTTTATATAGAGAACCATCACGAGCCAATCATTTCGGAAGAAGATTTTGAAAAAGCTCAAGGTATTAGATTAAGAAGGTCAAAAAACAGAAATACCGTTGCTAATAATGGCGGTAAGAGAGAAAAGTATTCAAGAAAATATGCTTTTAGCAGCATGCTTGAATGTGGATTTTGCGGTCATAATCTTTCAAGAAGAAATTGGCATTCGAGTTCAGAGTATACAAAAGTTATATGGCAGTGTGTCAATGCTACTAAAAACGGAAAGAAGTATTGTCCGCATAGTAAAGGGATTGAAGAAGAAGCCATAGAAAAAGCATTCATGGAAAGCTATCGTCAGGTATGCCACAATAATGTGGAAATTACTAATGAATTCCTTAAAACTGTGGAAGAAGAATTGAAAGACAACAGTTTAGCTAAAGACCTGAAGAAGATAACAAATCAACTTGATAAGATACTAAAGAAAGAAAAGGATCTTGTTGAGTTAAGGCTGAATGAGTCAATCAGCATGGATATATATCAGGATAAGTATAATGAAATAGCTATTAGTAAAGAGAAATTACTTGCAGAAAAAAGGACTTTAGAAGTAACACTCACTGATGAAAAAGCGTTGAAGAAAAGGCTCGAGGGGTTTAAAAAATTACTTGAGTCCAATAAATATCTTGAGGAATTTGATAGGGCAGTATTTGAAAGTATAGTAGATAAAATCATCATTGGGGGAACTAACGATGAAGGTGAAATTGATCCTGCAATGATTACTATCATATATAAGACTGGAAAAAAAGATTCTCAGGACGGAAGATTATTCAAGAGCAGAAGAAAAAATGCCAAGGAAGTTAATGAGGAAACTGACAACAAATTGTATCCTCATTCAAGCGACGAGGTCAATAATTTGTGTTCCTATCCTATGGACAACACATGTGGAGACGGTAGCGTTATTGTCCAAACTTGATGTCGATAAACATATAGATGTTGAAATTAAGCTTGATGAGCTTGATTTGACAAGTGCTGAAAGTAAAGCGACTTATGCACAAATCAAGAAATATATATTGGAAAAGTTTGATTTAAAGGTTTCGACACTCTATATTGCACAGATTAAAAAGAAATGTGGAATTGTACTGAGGGAGCATTATAATAAATCAAAAAAAGAGAAACAGGTTATTCCACAATGCACACCGGAAAAAGAGGAAGCTATCATGGATGCGTTAAGGCATTTTAAGATGATTTAATAGAAATGGAGGGTATTTATGAGATGGATAATAAAAATAATCTTGTTCCCAATCAGTTTGCTGTTAAGCATTTTGACTGCCTTTCTGACATTCTTGCTCGGCATAGGAACAACTATTCTATATTTCTTAATGCTTATGTGTATCGTTGCTGCAATAGGATCATTTATACAAAAAGATATATCACTTGGAATTGAGGCGTTGGTATTAGGATTTTTGTTAAGTCCATATGGAATACCCATGGTCGGAGCAACAGTTATAGCATTTCTTAAAGGTATCAATGAAGCAATAAAATCAATCTAAAAAATTTCATACAAATGGTTACCAAAGGCGATAGAAGAAAAACTATCGTCTTTTTCTTTGCAAATTTTTTGGGGAGGAGGTGAAGCGATGGACTTTGACTATTTCTATAACAGAGAAGCAGAAAGATTTAACTTTCTAAAAGTACCTGAAATATTGGTAGACGGAGAAGAAT
>NZ_ALNL01000025.1:0-38713 GCF_000293155.1 Mogibacterium sp. CM50
TCCCATCCCGAACACAGAAGTTAAGCTCTTTAGCGCTGAAGATACTTGGTGGGAAGCTGCCTGGGAAATTAGGACGTCGCCGGTTTTTTTGTGCCAAAAAATATCAGAAAGTCTCGATTATGCGCACAGACACCGGATGCGATATAAAAACTGCATGCGCATAAACATCGGAATCGATGTAAATATAACCTGTATAGGATAGAACCAATACATTACTACCGGATTACCACGCATAAATGAGCTTTTGAGCTTTTGTACGATGTTTACCCTTGAAAGGTGGAGCTTAAAAATACACTTCAAATATAAATCGAATATTAGTAAATCTAGGTGCTTCAAATATGAGGTGTCTATTTTTATAACCAATTTGAAAAGCTATTATGAGAATATGATACATCAGCAATACTTGTTTTTTTGAGATTTTATAGTATAATAAATCATACAAATCATACAAATCATATAAGTTATATTAGTCGTATAAGTCGTATTAAAGGGAGGCCGATTATCGTGAAAACACCAAAAGGTAAATATGCTTGGACAGCTACAGTTGGTGAAAAAGGTCAGATAGTAATACCGAAACAGGCACGGGAAATATTTAATATTAAACCCGGTGATACCATTCTGCTTCTCGGTGATGAAAAAAGAGGTATTGCTATACCGCCAAAAGGAGCATTTGCACACTTGATGGAAGTAGCTTTTGAAGAAAAAGAGGATGAATGATATGGAATATATTCTCGAGGTAAATGATCTGACGAAAATTTATCCGGCTTTTGAACTAAACCCTATCAACTTTCATATTGAGGCGGGTGAAGTTATGGGGTTCATAGGCAGAAACGGTGCAGGCAAAACTACGGCACTAAAATCTATCTTGAACCTTGTACATCCCGAAGCAGGCAGTGTTCACATTCTTGGAATGGATTATCTGCACAATGAGGATAAGATTAAACAGCAGATTGGTTATGCAGTAGGTGGGATCAATTATTATAAAAGAAAAAAGTTAAAGGATATTGTAGCCATTACGCGTATTTTCTATGAAAATTGGGACAATGAGGCATATAATCACTACCTTGCTGCATTTAAGCTTGACGAAAACAAGAAGATCATAGAGCTTTCTGAGGGGATGAAGGTAAAATTCTACCTAACATTGGCTCTTTCTCATCATGCAAGGCTTTTAATCTTGGATGAGCCGACGAGTGGACTTGATCCGGTATCCAGAGATGAAATGAATGAAATTTTTCGACAACTTGCCGAAAAAGGTGTAGCGATCTTGTTTTCTACACATATTACCAGCGATTTAGAAAAATGTGCGGATACTATCACCTACATCAAAAATGGAGAATTGCTTTTATCTACGAAAAAAGAAGAGTTTATCCGTTATTATACAAGGGAAATAGGTGGTGCACCAACACTTGAAGATATTATGGTGTATATCGAAAGAGAAGAGGTGAATCTGTGATGAAAAAACTTCTTTATAAGGAAATGAAGTTATCAGCAAATCCTTTGAGCTATTGTTTTATTGCCTTTTCGGTTATGACAATGATTCCAAGATATCCCATTCTTGTCGGTTCTTTTTTTATCTGTCTTGGCATTTTTCATACTTACCAGCAGATTCGTGAATACGATGATATTACATATACGGTTATGCTGCCGGTTAAGAAACAAGACGTAGTTACAGCTAAATATCTATTTGTTCTGTTTATCGAATTGATGTCTTTTATTTTATGTGCATTGCTAACGATTATTAGGATGAAATTCTTGGGAAATGCCGCTCCTTATGTTACAAATCAATTGATGAATGCAAATGCAGCTTATCTTGGATATATGATGATTGTATTTGCGTCATTTAACAGTATTTTTCTCGCAGGCTTTTTTAAAACAGCTTACAAGATCGGGAAACCTTTTATACTATTCTGCTTAGTAAATTTTATTGTAATAACCGTGGGTGAGGTGCTGCATTATCTTCCCGGTTTAGAAAGTTTGAATGAGCCTTCCGATTTAAACGTATTACAGGTTGCCATATTGGCAATTGGCATCATCATGTTTGTGTTATGTACATTGTTATCATATCGAAGAGCGATGAAGAATTTTGAAGAAATTGATTTGTAAAGCTTAGTACATTAGTTAATAGTTCTTTATTGATGAAAACAGGACAAAGGTACGGTTATGCAGATAAATCCGAAATCGTAAAAGGTTGTGTGATTGAAGTGTGCAAGGGTGTCGTGTTGAACCCAAAACACGGATTACAATGAGGCGATTGGCTTGAGAGAATCAATCTTGGTGATTGACGATAAGTGTATTTGCTCACACTCTCGCCATCGCCTCTATTATCCTTTCAGTTTTGACTACCGGCATCGCCGTATGCAGAAGTAGAAATTAAGCAGCTATAGAGCTTTTCTTAATCGTTTTAGGCAATATTAGAACTTAGTTATGTTGCTTTGTTCAGACAGCAATGCCGGATTTGGATCAGGCGAATTGAACAGGTTGAGCATCTTTTGCCTGGATAAGTCGTTCCCTACAAATAGAAGCACATCGCCATCCTTGACTCTTT
This sequence comes from Mogibacterium sp. CM50, assembly GCF_000293155.1. NCBI lineage: Bacteria > Bacillati > Bacillota > Clostridia > Peptostreptococcales > Anaerovoracaceae > Mogibacterium > Mogibacterium sp. CM50. The sequence goes on from NZ_ALNL01000025.1 coordinate 2,546, forward strand.
CGTATGGGCCAGGTGATATTGTTGTCTCTTCTCCTCGCTTTATTGCCACAATAGTTGCGCCGGTCTGTTGCCATATGTTGAGTTCACCGATTGATTTACCGATAAAGTTGCAGTTAGAATCAATCTTCATATCGTGCGGCTTGAGATATGATGTGTTGTGATCTCTTGCATTGCGTGCTATCAAATCATCAAGAAGCTTTGCAAGGTTCTCAAGATTGCGCCTCTGAGTAGCTATGGCATCGACAATCTGTTCTCTTGTCTGTGCAATGGATATCGAATCGTGAAATCTCTCAAAATACAGTTGTGCCTTTTCGCGAGAAGCAACATATGTGCCGCTGCCCTGTTTTACAGTGACAATTCCCATATCTACGAGAACTTGCATTGCTTTGCGAGCTGTTTCAGGGGATACATGAAAAGTGGTGGCGATGGTGGATCTGGAAGTAATTCGATCTCCGACCTCGTACCAGCCTTCAGCGATTTTTTCAGCCATTTCGACAGCAATCTGCTGATATCTTGATTCATATAACCTTGTATCTTCGATTGTAGACATGAAGAACCTCCTCGTAAATTATCGCCTATGATTATAACATCTTAGGGCACAAATAGCATCATAAGCGGGTGGGAATAATTTTTCTTTGACAAAGTGCCAACATTGAGATACAATAGTGTTGGCATTAAATATAGTCACTCGTACATAGTGGCGAATCAGGGATTCGATTTTGAATGAGAATCTCAATTGGAAAAGGAAATTATATATTGCGATTAATGCAGATATTGAAGTATTTGAAAGGATGTGTCAGTAATGACCAAAAAATCTGAGTTCGATAAGGTGTTATCTTCGAAAGATATATTGGTAATTGCATTTGGAGCTATGATTGGCTGGGGCTGGGTCATTTCGACCGGTGATTGGATTCACAGAGGCGGAGTGCTTGGCGCGGCAATCGGGTTTGCACTTGGTGGAATTATGATATTCTTTGTCGGTCTCACATATGCTGAGCTGACTGCAGCGATGCCGCAGTGTGGAGGCGAACATGTATTTAGTTACAAGGCCATGGGAGCGGTTGGTTCATTCATATGTACCTGGGGGATTATCCTCGGTTACGTCGGAGTTGTGTGCTTCGAGGCTTGCGCGTTTCCGACGATCGTGTCGTATATATTTCCAAGGTTCCTGAAGGGATATCTGTATACGGTTGCCGGGTTTGACATCTATGCATCTTGGCTTGCCCTTGCGGTTGCTACGGCTGCGCTTATGACGTTTATCAACATACTCGGTGCCAAGACGGCTGCGATAGTGCAGACTATTTTGACGGCTATAATATTTAGCGTAGGCGTTCTGCTCATCGTAACGTCGACAGTACGCGGAGATATAGGCAACCTGATGCCACAGCTTTTTGCGGGAAGAGGAAATCAGTCGGCCATCAGCCACGTGATGCACGTAGCGGTTATGACACCTTTCTTCTTCATAGGATTCGACGTAATTCCTCAGGCAGCGGAGGAGATTCAGGGGTCGCTCAAAAAGATAGGCAAGATACTGATCATGTCGATAATTATGGCGGTAGCGTTCTACGCGCTGGTTATAATTGCGGTTGGATACCTGATGAATCCTTCGGAGATCAGTGCATCGATGAAGGGTGCAGGGCTGGTAACAGCGGATGCGATGGCTAAAGCATATGGAACCAAGGCAATGGCCGATGTGGTTATCATCGGCGGGCTTTGCGGAATCGTTACGAGCTGGAACTCGTTTATGATAGGCGGAAGCCGTGCGATGTACTCGATGGCGGATTCCAATATGATTCCAAAGGCTTTTGCGAAGCTGCATCCAAGGTTTAAGACTCCTGTAAATGCACTTTTGCTTATCGGAGTTATCTCGATGCTCGCGCCGCTTGCCGGTAGGCAGATGTTGGTGTGGATATGCGACGCAGGAAACTTGGGCTGCTGCCTGGCATACTGCATGGTATCGATTTCGTTCCTGATCTTGAGGAAAAAGGCTCCTGAGATGCCAAGACCATATAGAGTAAAACATTACAAATTCGTAGGAATTATGGCAGCCGTGCTGTCTGGTGGAATGGTTTCGATGTACCTGATTCCCGGTTCGGGAAGTACGCTGGTAACGCAGGAGTGGCTGATGGCCGGAGGTTGGGCTCTGATGGGGGCTGTGTTCTTTGCGATAAACAAGAAGAAGTACGGAGAGCAATTCGGAAAGCACCTTGATATTGCTGTAGAGTATTCGGCGGAGGACCTGGAAGCTATGAGAGAGCACAAGACAGTTAGAACTGCAAGCGATGTGCGAGTTTCGTAAAGAGCGAACATGAAATGAGCATGAAACCAATAAAAATTTTTAATATATAGTGCAAAAAAATATAAACTGTTGTATAATATAGGCGATAAGAAAGAGAAGAGTTTTGGAGGATGGTCCAATGATTATGTAATGGATTTCGAGATATGTTGATACTTATAACTGTGGAGGGTAGACCGAAGGTTTAGGTAAGATTTCGGAATAGGTTAAAGCTTATGACTGTGGAGGATAGACCAAAGGTTTAGTAACAGATTAGAATTAGCGTATACACTTCAAGATACGGAGGAAGGTCCGGTGTACAGATAGTAATTTGTCGGAGATGATCTCCAATTGAGTAGTGGAATAAGTGCTTTAGAGGGTGTCAAGAGGAATGCTTGACACCCTCTTTTTGTTATGGTATAGTCTTACGGTATGAAAGAAAGTATAAGCAATGTTGAATATACAAGCTTGATGTATGACTTCTACGGTGGTCTGCTCGATGACAGCAAAAGAGAGATTATGGATTTGTACCATGAGGACAATCTGTCTCTGACGGAGATTGCCGAGGAGCTCGGGATGACTAGGCAGGGGGTGCATTATACGCTCAAGAAGGCGGAGGGCATACTTGAGAACTACGAAGATGCGCTCGGGCTTGTTGCGGTGTGGAAGAACAACAATGAGCTGGTAGCAGAAGCTGATTCGCTGGTGGAGAAGATGCAGTCGATAGATGATGATGCTGAGCTGCACGGTGCGCTTGCGAGAATGAACGAGATTTTGCATAAGGCTTTGGATTTATAAGATAGAGATGGCTGCTAATCCGCGGATGAGCAGCGAGATGGAGAGATACGGAAGAGATGGCATTCGAAGGACTATCGGAAAAGCTACAAGAGACATTTCGTAATCTGCGAGGCAAGGGCGTTGTAAGCGAGAAGGATATCGATGCGGCGATGCGCGAGGTTAAGCTCGCGCTGCTTGAGGCCGATGTTAACTTTAAGGTAGTAAAGCAATTCGTCGCTACAATCAAGGACAAGGCTATGGGTGCGGATGTGCTCAAGAGCCTGACTCCCGGGCAGCAAGTGCTCAAGATCGTGAAGGAAGAGCTCGTGGACATGATGGGTGGTGCGAACAGCAAGCTCACATATTCGCCAAGCGGATTTACAGTATATATGATGGTCGGTCTTCAGGGAACCGGCAAGACTACAACCTGCGGAAAGCTGGCAGCGTGGCTCAAGCAGAACGGTAAGAAGCCTATGCTGTGCGCGTGCGATGTATATAGGCCGGCAGCTATCGACCAGCTGGAGGTAGTGGGCAAGGCGGTCAATACTCCCGTGTTTACGATGAGGGAGTCGAATGAACCGCTTGCCATCGCAAAAGCTGCTGTCGAAGAGGCGAAGCGCAAGGGCTGTAATGTACTGATTGTCGATACAGCAGGACGTCTGCAGATAGATGAAGCCCTTATGGATGAGCTTGTTCAGCTTAAAAAGGGTATCAGGCCGCATGAGATCCTGCTTGCGGTGGACGCTCTCACAGGTCAGGATGCGGTAAATATCGCAGCCGGTTTCAATGAGACACTTGGAATTGATGGAATCATCATGACCAAGATGGATGGTGACTCCCGTGGAGGTGCTGCGCTCTCGACCAAGATGGTTACGGGCAAGCCAATCAAGTTCATGGGTACCGGCGAGAAGTATAACGCTCTCGAGCCATTTCATCCGGATAGAATCGCTTCCAGAATCCTGGGGATGGGCGATGTGATGAGCCTTATCGAGCAGGCTGAAAACGCGTATTCTGAAGAGGAAGCTGCCAGGATGGAGGAAAAGTTCAGGAAGAATCAATTCGACCTCAACGACTTCCTCAACCAGATGGGACAGATCAACAGGATGGGCGGAATCGCTAAGCTTATCGATATGATTCCCGGTATTTCGGCGGCTGACAAGAAGCAGATAGATTTTGAAAAAGGCAAGAAGGATCTGGATAGGATGAAGGCAATCATCCAATCGATGACTAACGAAGAGCGCGAGAACCCTAATATTCTCAATGCCAGCAGAAGAAAGCGTATCGCTGCCGGCAGCGGTCAGACGGTACAGAGCATCAATCAGCTGATTAAGCAATTTGATCAGATGAAAGCGATGATTAAGCAGTTTAATAATCCTAAGGCACTCAAGAAAAATAGACTTTTTAGAGGACTAATGGGTTAGCTTAAAACAAATTTATTTTGTTGAGCATAAAATTATATTTTATAAGATAATCAGGAGGAACAAATGGTTAAGATCAGATTGAAGAGAATGGGAGCTCACAAGAAGCCTTTCTACAGAGTTGTAGTTGCCGATTCCAGAACTCCAAGAAACGGAAGATTTATCGAAGAGATCGGTACTTACGACCCTCTAAAGGATCCGGCTGAGATCAAGATTGATAACGAGGCTGCACAGAAGTGGCTTGCTAACGGCGCACAGCCTACCGACACTGTTAGAGCTCTGCTCAAGAAGTCGGGTTGCTTGAAGTAAGGAAGGAAGTAGATGATGGCCGGCTTAGTTGAATCAATTGCCAAAGCGTTAGTATCAAGGCCTGCCGATGTTGTTGTGACCGAAGAGGATCATGGCAACGAAATAGTGATTAAGCTCAGTGTCGCTAAGGAAGACATGGGTAAGATCATTGGCAAACAGGGACGTATTGCCAAGGCGATTAGAACTGTTGTCAAGGCAGCTGCTATCAAGCAGAACAAGAGAGTCACTGTTGATATCGTTGAAGAGTAGCGCGACTCGGACAATTATCATTATCAAGGCATGCGTGGTTCACGCATGCTTATTTCTATAATAAAGAACTATAAATGTGAAGTGTGTGTTCAGTGCGGCGTACGGAGGTACTTATGTCTCTTGCAAATGACAGGACTATGGTAAATATAGGCAAGCTTGGTGCTGCGGTTGGCCTCAAGGGCGAGGTAAGGGTATTGCTCTATGCGGACGATTCCGAGAACCTGTATGAGGGCGCGGTGCTTCTGATAGATGCCGACAGATTCAGTGCAGGCGCTGATGATAATTCGGTATATGGAGTGAGACACTCTGCAGAAATTGAGGTTGAGGCTGTTCGTTATCAGAAGGGCAAGCCTGTTGTCAAGTTCAGCGGAGTTCAGGACAGGACTGCTGCTGAGAAGCTGACCGGAGCGGAGCTGTACATACCGGAGAGTGAGCTGGCAGAGCTTGAAGATGGACATTATTATTATCGAGACCTGATCGGGCTTGAAGCTCGCGATTGTGATAGCGGAGCTGCGATTGGAACCGTGAGTGATATCATTGACAACACTTCGCAGAGCTTACTTGAAATAGAGCGAGGAAACGGAGGCAAGGTGCTGATTCCTTATGTGGACGCATTTGTCAAGACTGTGTCGCTTGAGGATGGAGTTATTGAGATTGCTGTTATTCCGGGACTGATAGATGAAGATTAATATTATGACGCTGTTTCCGGAAATGTTTGAGCCGATTAAAGCCAGCATGCTGGGAAGAGCTGCCGATAATGGAATTATCGAGCTGAATATTGTAAATATTAGGGATTATACTGAAGATAAGCATTGTCGCGTCGACGACACGCCTTTTGGCGGCGGCGCGGGCATGCTTATGCAGGTTCAGCCTATTATCACCTGCTACAGGCAGAATGAGTTCGCAGGCAGAACTATCTACATGTCGCCGCGCGGGCGCAAGCTCTCGCAGCAGCTGGCTGCGGAGCTTGCAGGCGAGGGCGAGCTCACGATCCTGTGCGGTCATTATGAGGGCGTGGATGAGCGCGCCCTCGCCGAGCTCTCCGCCGAGGAGATCTCTATCGGAGACTATGTGCTGACCGGCGGAGAGCTGCCCGCTATGGTGTTGATTGATACTGTAGCGAGATTCGTGCCGGGTGTATTGGCGTCCGATGAGTCAGTGATGGAGGAATCGATATATTCCGGCCTGCTGGAGTATCCACAGTACACCAGACCGAGGTCGACGGCCGAGGGCGATGTGCCGGATGTATTGCTCAGCGGAGACCATCGGAAGATTGAGCTCTGGAGATTTGAACAGTCTATGAGACTGACCAGGGAGCGAAGACCGGAGCTATGGGCAGCCTTCGTCCGGAAATTCCGAGCAGACGAGAAGGCTTATCCCAAGAAGGAACGCCTTCTCATCAAATCGATAATAGACGAATGTCAGACTGAGATTAATCCTCCACTCAAATAGCAATAATTGCTAAGATGCATCGCTGCTGAACCGGTTGTATAAATTATAAAACGCTGCTGTACCGGCTCCGGGGAAGAACTGTCTGTCTTTGTCGAATGCAACCAATGCAAAGGTATAAAGCGCTTATGCGCCGACACCGGTGCAGACATTGCAGTAACGTTGAGCGTAAGAGTAAAGAGCGCCGCTGCGGATGCACTGATTAGAAACATTATAAAATATTGTTATAATACGTTGTTTCGTGTAGAATCATTCCGTAGAGGTGTGCATGATGAAGAAAAAGGCCGTATTTTGGGGAGTTATATATGTGATAGCACTGTTTGCCGTCATGGTAATCGTGTATGTGTTGCCGCCGGTGGCAGGCCTTTTTGACAGGTCCTACGTTGCTAAGTACGGCAGCGTTGAAGTGCAGGATGACGCAGATGGCTATATGGTCAGAAATGAGACTGTATACACGGCAGGTAAGGCCGGAACCGTAAAGCACTCCGTGAACGAAGGGGAGCTGATAAAGGGTACAACCAACGTGATTAAGCTCTCCGGCGAAGGTGCGGACAAGGGCAACAAGGATTTTGCGGCGATTATCAAGAAAATGGATAAGGATCGGGTTGTAAATACCGTTAACGGCAACGCAGAGCACCCGGGCTATGTGAGCTACAATGTGGATGGTCTGGAATATTTGAACGAAAGCAATATACACAAGCTGACGGAAAAGAAGCTCGATAAGCTCGGCAAGGCCAAGCCGGAGAAGCTGAGCGAAGGGAAGGTTGCAAAGGGCGATCCTGTGTTTAAGATAATTGAAAATGGCAGCTGGTGGTATGTGTTCTACGCAGATAGGGATGTCGCTAAGCATTATGCCAAGGGACAGAACGTCAAGATCGAAATTGGCGACAAGAAGATGGACGCGATTGTCGAAGATGTGCAAAAGAGCAAGAAAGACTCCGGTAATGTCAGGATAGTTCTGCGCTCCAGGCAGTATTTTGACAGATTCATTTCGGGACGACAGGAGAATGCCAAAATAACGGCGGCCGGCTCGGATGGAGTAGTAATAGAGACGAGGAGCATCGTAGAGAAAAACGGCAATAAGGGCGTAGTGATCAAGGACAAGGTTGGCAGGCTGCAGTTTAAGCCGGTCAGTATCAAGGCCGACAACGGCAAGCAAGCGGCAGTGTTTGAAGATATCTATATGGACAGCAAGGGTAATTACGTCAAGACGATAAGCACGTATGATGAAGTTGTGAAATCGCCGAGCAAACGCGACATCAGGAAAGCAAAGGACGTTAGCAAATAATGAGTATCAGGGAGAATTATCTGGAGATATTGAAGCGCAAGAATGAAGCTGCCAAGCGCGTCGGAAGGAAGGCGGAGGATGTATTGTTGCTGGCGGTAACTAAAAAGCATGTGCCGTCAGAGCTGCAGGAGGCTCTCGACGCCGGTGCGACTGACTTCGGTGAGAACAAGGTACAGGAGCTGCTAAGCAAATACGACGAGATCTACCCTGAAAGGTGGCACCTGATTGGGCATCTGCAGACCAACAAGGTCAAGCAGGTTATCGACAAGGTGACGATGATTCATTCGGTGGATTCGATCAAGCTGGCCAAGGAGATTGATAAGCGGGCTGCTGCGGCTGATTTGGTTATGGACATCCTGATTGAAATTAACCTGGCTGAGGAGGAATCCAAGACGGGAATTGCTAAGGCTGAGGTATTTGAACTCGTAGCTTCGATTGTCAATACTTGTGACCACATCAGGGTGCGTGGTATCATGTGTATTCCGCCAAGGGGAGACACTCCTGAGGATTCTCGTAAATATTTCAGAGAGGCGAGATCAATTTACGATAAGCTACGGAATTCCGAGCTGCCGACAGCGCGCGCTCCCATCGACACGCTGTCGATGGGAATGTCCGCAGACTTTGAGATTGCAATTGAAGAGGGTGCTACGATTGTAAGGGTGGGAAGTTCAATTTTTGGACAGCGCGACTACCGTTAATATGGTAGAATAAATTGATATGGAGTGAGAAAATCTCACGCAGTTTTCATTGAAAAATGAAAATTGGGCATATAATAATATAGATATTAATTGACGTAAATGGAGGAAATAGCCATGGGTTTGAAAGATGCCTTTAAAGCGGCAATCGGAATGGAAACAGAAGACGAGATTGAGGTTTCGGAGGATGAGATTGCTGAAGAGATGAATAAGATGAGAGGCGGTGATAAGCCTGCCGCGCCTATGAGTCAGTCCAGGCCTGAGACCGGCATCCACAAATCAGACGCATCTTATGACAAGATTGAGCCGCTTATCTCGAAGGGCCCTCAGAACAAGGCTTATTCGATGAACGGTTCCGGACCTTTCAAGATGCTGGTGATCGAGCCTAAGAACTTCGATGAGTGTACCAAGCTCGTTGACAACCTAAAATCGAGAAAACCGGTAATCATCAATCTTGAGCACGTTGAGACCGATCTTGCTCGCAAGATGTTTGACTTCCTCAGCGGTGCGACTTATGCTCTTAATGGAAATGTTCAGAGAGTCACATCCAACATTTTCATCTTTGCACCTGCTAATGTTGATATAGCTGCTAAGGTTAATCGCGAGAGTGCCGAAAACGGGCAGATTGGCGAGAAGAGCAGCCCTTGGAGGTAACCGATGGAACTGATTCTGATCAGGGCTGTTTCATGGTTCTGCTCGATACTGCAGATGCTTTTGGTGGTTACAGCCATACTCAGCTGGTTTGCGGGAGCAAGCGAAACCGTCAGAGGCCTATATCAGATGGGAACGCAGCTCACAGCGCCTCTGGTTGATCCTATAAGAAGGTTCATCAATAGAGGTGGGGATTCCCGCATGATGGTCGACTTTTCGCCGTTGATTGCATTTTTCCTCATTGAGATAGTTCAGAAAATACTCATTAGGATAATTCTAATGATTTTTTAGGCGGAAGCCGTGATGTTATTAATTTGATTAAGAAAGAATAGAAGGGAAGGTAGCGATACTATGATAATGCCAATAGATATCGATAAGAAAGATTTTACTCGTGACAAGAAGGGCTATAATTCCAGAGAGGTCGATGAGTTCTTGGATCTTATCATCGTTGACTATGAGAAGGTTCTAAACGATAACAGAAATATGGCTCACAAGATTAAGTTCCTTGAGAAGCAGCTTGAGGAATCGCAGAAATCCGACACAGCTATGCTGGATACGCTTGAGACAGCTAAAAGACTTATGGCAGATATATCGGCAAGTGCTGAGAGAAGGGCTGAGCTCATGATGAGAGATGCTGAGCTGGAGGCTGAGAGCATGCTTCTGGAGGCTAAGACAACGGTTAAGAAGCTCAACGACGAGCATCTGGTTCTCAAGCAGAAGGTTGAGCGACTCAGAGGCAACTACGCTGCAATGCTCAAGCTTGAGATGGAGAAGCTCGACAATGACGAGTACGGTCTGCTTCCTGATCTGGACAGAAGTGATATTCCTGACATCGACAAGGAGCTCAGGACTGCATTTGGCGGAGACGACGCTGCAGTAACTCAGGATACTTTAGTTATCAAGAAGAACGAGGACAAGGCAGAGGAGAAGGCTGACAAGGCTACAGTTTCCGACCTCAGCGAGAGCCTCAAGAATCTTGCTAAGGAGCAGGGCACAATCGACGACACTATTATCCTTAAGTAGAATAGAGAAGATAAATGATGTTGGTAATTATAGCGAGTGGGCTGCTGATTGTAGATCAGATTACTAAATTCGTTGTGAGAAGCCGCATGGAGATTGGAGAAACGCTCCCCGTGTTCCGTGGCGTATTGGATATTACATACGTCCAGAATCGGGGAGCTGCTTTTAGCTTATTCCAGAATTCGCAGCTTATCACAGTAATATTGCCCATCATAACAATTCTAGCCGGGATAGCATTTCTGGTGTATCTCAGGCGCAATAATGAGAGAGTAGCGGAGCTCGGAGCACTGCTGATCGTGTCCGGCGGAATCGGCAATCTCATCGACAGAACGGTCATCGGGTTTGTGACAGACATGATCTCGATAGGACGGTTTCCCGTATTTAATGTAGCCGACATATGCGTGACGGTCGGATGCGGATTGCTGATACTATGGGTGATACTCGGGGAGATAAAAAATGCTAAAGCCTAAGGACATACAGGAGAATGCGGAGCGTGACGAGCGGCTGCAGGGTGCTGAAAATGTGGATTTGGAGGAAGCTGCAGAGCTTGATGATGACCTGCTGCAACCTGATGGCCGGCAACAAGCAGAAGGGCCGATTGCTGAGGTCAAGACTCTTACCCCGGGAGCAGCCGATGCGGGTAAGAGACTTGATTCCTACATAGGCGAGGCGACCGACCTCTCGAGGAGCTATGCACAGAACCTCATCGAGGACGGTCAGGTCAGCGTCTCCGGCAGGCAGGTAGCCAAGAAGTACAAGGTCAAGGCAGGTGAGAGCATCACTATCAATATTCCGGAGGCTAAGTCAATCGACGCTGCCCCGGAAAATATCCCGATAGATATAGTCTACGAAGATGATGACGTGATAGTGGTAGAGAAGCCGCGCGGAATGGTTGTGCATCCGGCTGCAGGCAATCCCGATGGTACGCTGGTCAATGCGATTATGTACCACTGCGGTGATTCGCTGTCGTCTATAAACGGGGCAATCCGGCCGGGGATTGTGCACAGGATAGATAAGGACACGAGCGGACTGCTCATGATAGCCAAGAATGACAAGGCTCACGAGTCGCTCACAGCGCAGCTCAAGGTACATTCGGTGACTAGAGAGTATATAGCGCTGGTCTTTGACAATATCAGGAAGGATAAGCTGACCATAGACGCGCCTATCGGTCGAGATGACATCAATAGGCTCAGAAGGGCAGTAAACGGAGCAGGTTCGAGGGATGCGGTCACTCATATCAGAGTGCTGAAGAGGTATGGCAGGTACACCTTGATAGCCGCTAGGCTGGAGACCGGCAGAACTCATCAGATTAGAGTCCATATGGCATCAATCAAACATCCTCTTGTTGGCGACGCGTTGTACGGACCTAAGAAGCAACCCTTCGGATTGACAGGGCAGCTCCTGCACGCTAGGCTGCTGGGCTTCGTACATCCAAGTTCCGGCGGGTATATGGAGTTCTCCAGCGAGGTGCCGAAGTATTTCCGGGAGGTGCTGGATAAGATCGAATTATAAACTCGCAAACTACTTCGCTGCCTTCGGCAGCTGAGGCTTCACATATACCGTTGCGTTGTGTGTAAAGATAACCATACCCGGCTTAGCACCGCTTGGCTTCTTGACGTATTTTATAAGCGTAAAATCGACAGGCACGTTATCGCTGTCCTTGCCCTTGCTGTGATAAGCAGCGATGGAAGCGGCTTCATAGATTGTTTCAGCAGGGATATCGTCCAGTGTCTCGCCGGCTTCTGTCACAAGGATGACGTGGGAGCCGGGAATGTCCTTGGTGTGAAACCATACGTCTGTGCGGCTGGCTGTCTTAGTCGTCAGTTGATCATTTTCCTTGTTGTTACGGCCGACAAAAACGTGATGACCGTCGGAAAGGGTGAACTCCGGGGGAACCTGCTTCCGGTGCTTGCGCTTATAGCCGGGCTTAGTTCGGAACCTGATATACCCGGTTTCGATTAACTCGTCCTTGATCTGCTCCAGCTCATTTTCGGTAGCTGCAGACTCAATGCTCTGCAGCACGCTTTCGAGGTAGGTGATATCGGAGTCGACCTCTTCGAGCTGTACCGCCTTCTCCTTGAGTGCAGTGCGCGCCTTTGAATACTTCTTGAAGTAGTGCTGCGCGTTCTTGGAGCCGGAGAGCTTCTCGGATATCGGAATAGTGATATCGGAATCGTCGTAATAATTTACTACCTCGACAGAGCGAGCACCGGGCTTTATCAGATGGAGGTTCGCGGTGAGCAGTTCACCGTACAGCCTGTATTTATCTGAATCTTCGGCTCTAAGCAGATCCTCGGACAGTCTCTTTTTCTTAAGAAGCGCCTTGTCCAGTGCGGACTTGGCAATCTTGTGCAGAGGCACCGATTTCTGTTTGATTATATTGGTGCCGGCGCGGTGCTGATAAAAGAACTCAACGCAGCTGCTCAAGCTGCTAAATGTCTGTTTTCGCAGCCCTTCATATTCCGACAGCTCGGTGATATGAAACTCACGCGGTGTGTCATCGTCATTGAAATACACGACCGGTGCAGCCGAACCGCTCACAGCGGCCTCGGAGATCTCTCTGAGTCTTTCCGCAGGATCAACAGCAGCAATAAGCTCTCTGGCGATTGCCGGAGATATACCGGAAATACGGCTCATAATCAGCCTTTCGCTGAGCACTGTCCCCTCGCTGCCGGTAAAGTCTGCCATCGTTGCCTCGTTATAAGGTGTTTTATCCTGAGCAGGCGGGTATACGTAGGTGACTCCGGGCAGCAGCTGTCTGTATCTGTTTATGTCTATAGAAATTCTCTTAATCGCATCGATGATCTTGCCTGTATCTATATCGACCAGCACGATGTTGCTGTGCTTACCCATAATCTCGACAATAAGGCGCTTGGAGGTTGTAAAGCCAAGCTCTGTCTGTGCCTCGATATCAATCTCTACAATCCGTTCTGCGCCCTTCTGTCTGACCTCGGTGATACGACCGCTCTGGATGTGTTTTCTGAGAAGCATACAGAAATTAGGGGGCTGCATCGGATTGCTGTACTTGCTCTCCGTGAGGCAGATGCGCGCAGACTGGCTGCCGCACGATGCAAGCAGCTTGACGTTGCCCGCTCTTGTGTGAATCTGTATTAATAAATCCTCACCGCCGGGCTGATATATCTTCTCGATCTTGCCGAGCGTTATATCGTTCGCCAGCTCTGTGGCCATAGCGGATGTGATGATGCCGTCAAATGCCAATTCGTATTCCTTTCCGGTGCTCGCGTGATGCACGCTTTAGGGAGCCTTATGCATGCTTATCATGCATAACAGCGCCCCTCCGTGCCGAGCATTTCCACCGGCACGATGATAAATAGCATATCATGCAAATGCGCATTTTTCAAGGGTAGCAGGGTATTGTGTTTACTTTGAAATATATAAAGGATATAATCAGTAGGCTAGATGAAAGGGAGGTAGACACATGGTCAAGAGTATGACGGGATATGGCAGAGGTATATACAGCGATGAACAGAGGAGCATCACCGTAGAGATTAAAGCTGTGAATCACAGATACTGCGATATCAGTGTCAAGATGCCCAGGAGGTACTCTTTTGCAGAGGAGAAAATCAAGGCCGCTGCCAAGGAAGTGCTGATGCGAGGCAAAATCGAGATAGGGGTGTCTATCGATAATTTCGGCAAAAGTGAAACAGATGTCAATCTGAATCTGGATGCTGCAAAGCGTTACTATGATGCGCTTACTGAGCTGGGTCAGAACTTCAACCTGTCCGGAGACGGGCAGATATCCTTGAGCTTGCTTGCAGGCATGACAGATGTGCTTACGACGGTACCGGCTGCGGAGGATGAAGAGGAATTTGTGAGGGAGCTAATGACGGCTCTGGGTGAAGCGCTCACCGGCATTTCCGAGATGAGAGCTGTTGAGGGTGAGAAGCTGGCAGCAGACATTCTCAAGAGGGCTGCTATTATGGAGAACACCAAGAACGCAATCGCTGAACGCGCTCCTAAGATAGAGGTTGAATACAAGGAGAGATTGCATACCAGGATCAATGAGCTGCTGGATGGAAGCGTTGAGATCTCCGAGGAGCGACTTGCGCTTGAGGCTGCGGTGTTTGCCGACAAGTCTAATATAACTGAGGAACTGGTACGGCTCGGCAGTCATATCGACCAGCTGAGGAGCTTTATAAACAGCGAAGAAGAGGCCGTTGGCAAGAAAATCGACTTCCTGGTGCAGGAGATGAACAGGGAGGCTAACACTATAGGCTCCAAGGCAAATGACATGGAGATCACCTCGAGAATGCTCGAGCTCAAGGCAGAGATTGAGAAGATCCGCGAGCAGGTGCAGAACATCGAGTAGTACGGCTGTACGGCATGTGATACGGGATTTGCAAGGATTAACATAAATACTGCTAGAGAGAATTCAGCTTTTATGGTATAATATGAGCCGAATATTCAGTACAGGAGACAGCAATGGGAAGGTCCGGCCATAACGACGGCAGACTCTTTGTTATCTCGGGTCCGTCGGGCGCAGGAAAGGGTACTATTTGCAAGCGTTTGCTTAAGACTATAGATATCTCGCTTTCGATTTCGATGACGACCAGAGCGCCCAGACCGGGTGAGGTAGATGGCAAAGACTATTATTTTGTGACGGTAGAAGAGTTCGAAGAAAAGATCAGGAACGGCGATATGCTTGAATATGCGAGGGTGTTTGACAACATTTACGGTACACCTAAGGATATGGTGATCAAGCAACTCGAGAAGGGCAGAGATGTCATACTAGAGATTGATGTGCAGGGAGGACTGCAGGTCAAAGAGAAGATGCAGGAGCAGGCAGTTCTGGTATTTGTGCTTCCGCCTGACCTTGATACGCTCCGCCGGAGGATTATCAACCGAGGCACCGAGACTGAAGAAGTAATCGATAAGAGATTTAACGAGGCTATCAATGAGATAAAGCTGATTGGCGAATATGATTACTGTATCGTCAACGATGAGCTTGACGAAGCCGTATATGATCTGCAGGCGATAATCATGGCCGAGAGACGGCGAGTGCCGGACAAGATCATGCCAATCGTTAGAGAATATGAGAAGGGACTATAGGAGGTACATTAAGCATGATGCTATATCCGGCAATTAACGAGCTTAACGAGCTAACTGACAGCAGATACACGCTGGTTGTGCTAGCTGCCAAGAGAGCCAGAGATATTATAGATGGCAAGCCTGTGCTGACAGAGGTTGATGCTGAGAGACCTGTGAGCCTTGCAACTAATGAGATTGCAGAGGGGAAGATCAAATATAAGAGAGTCGATGCACCTGCGGAGGTGGCTGAGACTGCTTCGTTTGATAACTTTGAGCTTGCACTTGATGGAGATGATGTAGAGCCTTCGGCAGCATTTGAGTCAGAAGCGGTTGTCGATGGAGAGATAGAGGCGGCAGTGTCCGATTCAGATACTGTAGAGCAGGACGCATAGGCTGCATGATGTAATATGGTAGTTGAAATGGAAGTCGTCATGATTTCCATTTTTTGTGTATAGATGATTTATAGGCGGTACGATGGAGAGATATTTTAGAGAGATTGCATATGGGAAATAGTGTTGAGACAGACCTGATGAAGCTGATTGTCGCACTCAACCAATCTCAATCCGGCGGTCAGGATGTTCATATAGAAGAAAAGAAGTACGGGCTAATTGGCGGCAGTGTCAGTCACAGCTTATCCAAGAGGCTGCACGGGCTGATTGGGGGCTATGCGTACAACCTTATCGAGCTCAGAGATGCTGACAGACTCGGAGAGGTGGTGCGTATGCCGGGATACTATGGCTTTAACATCACAAATCCTTATAAAGAAGCGATCATTGAGCATCTGGATGAGCTGTCTGAAGAGGCTGAGGCAATCGGTGCTGTCAACACGGTCAGGAAGCTGCCGGATGGCAGGCTTAAAGGCTATAACACAGATTATCTGGGGCTGATGAAGATCTTTGCGCCGGGCTCTGCAGAGGGGAAAAAGGTTGCTGTACTCGGAACGGGAGGAGCTTCGTTATCCGCAGCATATGCAATGCAAATGCTCGGTGCGCGAGAGATTTGCCGCATATCCCGCAGTTCGGAGAGAGCTGGTAACGGTATATATGGATATCGGGATTCATACTGGCATGATGCAGAGGTGATTATCAATGCGACTCCGGTTGGCATGTTTCCGGACAATGGCAGGTCACCTCTGGATAGCGTTGATATGTCTTGGGATAAGCTGAGCAGTGCAGAAATGGCGGTGGATTTAATCTACAATCCGCACAGAACGAAGTTCCTGCAGGACGCATCAGCTGCAGGGGTATCCACGATTGGTGGACTCGGAATGCTCATCTGGCAGGGCATCTACGCCAGGGATATCTGGGAGGGTCGCGAGATGGAACCGGATTATTCGCTGGCAGCATCTGTGATGGAGAGATTGCTCCGCGAACAGCTCAACCTGGTGACTGTCGGAATGCCGGGAAGCGGCAAATCCTCGATAACGAAGCAAGTTGCTTATGCGCTTAAGCGAAAATTTATAGATATAGACAGGGCGATAGCTAAGGATGTGGGGCGTCCGATAAATTCGATCATCAATAGAGATGGAATTGAGTCTTTTCGAGGGCTTGAGTACGATAAAATCAGGGAAATCTGCTCCGGGAACTATCTGGCAGTTGCAACCGGCGGTGGGGCGATACTGAACGAAGCAAACAGAGAGCTTATACGAGAGAACAGCGTTGTCATCTATATAGATCGACCTGCGAAGTTCTTGGCTACCAAGAACAGACCTGTCAGTCAGAAACGGGGCGTTCATGTGCTGTACAAGGAACGCGGGCAGATATACAGAGACGTTGCAGACGTTAGGGTCCGCAATCGCTATAAGTTTGGAGCTGCGAAGCAGCCGGATGGTAAAAGCAGACAGACGATGGACAAGCAACGGATGAAGCCGGAGCAGTCGCAGTACATGAGAGATATTAAAAGATTTGCAAGAAGCATAGCCAAGAAATACAAGCAGCACATCCATGAGATTGTGGAACGCGACATGCGAGGCATCAGCGGTCAGGCAGAAAGGGATAGATGAAGCTTCCGGTTATCAATGTACCTGATAATAAATGCAGACAATCAATAACAAAGATAAAGCAGGTGACTCTCAGATGAGAGCCGCCTGTTACGTTTTTGTTATATGCCGACAACTGTCACTCAGTGTCGTTGAAGCCCTGCGCTGCCGGAGTACAGAGCAGAGCATAGCCCGGGCTCTAGAACAAACCTAGACCAAAGAATGTGTTGAGCTGCCCTATAAGTATGAAGAATGTGAATATAGGTGCAACCCACTTGATGCAGAATCTGTAGAATTTCTCCGACTTGAATTCTGAACCGATATGAACCTCTTCAGGAAGGACGTTTGGACGCACCCAACCGAAGATGATGGTCGTGATGAACGCGCCGAACGGCATCAGCAGACCTTCAGCCAGCAGGTCGAAGCCATCGAGCCAGATGAACTTTCCGAACATAGGTGGCAAATATTTGCCAAGTCCGTCGCACGCTACAAGGAGTCCCATGCACAGACACACCAGCCCGAATATCCAAGCGAGCTTTTTGCGCTGGTTGCCCTTACCTTTTCTGATACCGTAATCGATAAATGAACCGATGATTGCTTCGAGTACTGACATCGAGGATGTTATAGCAGCTATTACTACCAGTCCGTAGAACAGAACTCCGAATATTGGACCCAGCTTGCCCATACCGTTAAATACGGTCTGCAGAGTCATGTACAGCAGGCCGACTCCGCCCTGTGGGCTCTGTCCGCTTGCAAATACCGCAGGCATGATAGCAAGTCCGGCCATGAGAGCAATGACGGTGTCTGCGACAGGAATTATTAAGCTGCTTCTCTCTATGTTCTGATCCTTCTTCATATAAGAACCGTATGTAACCAGTATACCCATACCTAGTGACAGCGAGAAGAATACCTGGCCGCCGGCTGCAGCGAGAACCGTTATCCAGCCTGTTCCCTTGAATACGGAGAAGTTTGGCTTGAACAGAAAGGCTATACCTTCCGAAGCTCCGGGAAGCGTGACACTTCTGATGATTATTATCAGCAGCATGAAGAACAGTGCCGGCATAGCAATCTTATTGAAGCGCTCGATTCCTTCGGAGAGGCCGCGGGCAACTATTATTATTGTAAGAACAAGGAAGATTGCTGTAAAAACAGATGACTGTAATCTGTCTGAAGAAAGCTGTGCAAAATAGTTAGGGCCGTCCATACCGTTAACACCCCATTTTGCGCCAAAGAGGTCACCGAGATTTGCAATTGTATACTTCAGACAATATCCGCCAAGGTACGAATAGAATCCAAGGATGAAGAAAGGAGCTAGAGCTCCGAACCATCCGACGATTGTGTATTTCTTGCTGATTGCGTGATATGCAAGGATGATTGAACTGTTGGTCTTTCTGCCCAGGGACAGCTCGGTCATGATTAATACGTATCCGGCAAATACGGCCAGTATCAGGTATAGGATCAGGAAGGCAAAGCCTCCATTCATTCCCAGCTTATACGGGAATCCCCACAAATTACCGAGTCCAACGGCAGAACCTATAGCAGCGAGCATGAAACCCAGTGAGCTGCCCCAAGATTCTCTCTTAGCTTTCTTGTTTTGCATTTTTGTTCCTCCGATTAAATTTTGCTTCGTGAATGATGATATTATACAAGAATAGAAAATAGTTTGTCAACATATACAAAAAACTTATTTAAATTATAAATATAAATACAAAATTAGACTTCGCAAAATATAAAAATTCTATTTCTAATAAAATTAATATAAAATTTTAAAAAGTCATAAAAAGACATTGACATGTTCAGGAGGCGGTGGTACTATTGCATCATCACATCAGCGCTTTACTACGGTAAATTAAAGAAGCAAAGTGCAACACGGATGATTTAGAGGAAGCATTAAAGAGGAGAGATTAAGATGAACAGCAAGATGAAGAAAGTGATTGCTATCGGGCTCACAGCGATGACCGTGCTCGGACTCACAGGCTGCGGAGCCGGTTCCAAGTCGGATCTGGAGTATGTAAAGGACAAGGGCGAGCTCATTGTCGGACTCGACGATACTTTTGCCCCTATGGGATTTCGCGACAAGGATAACAAGCTGATTGGCTTTGATATTGACTTGGCTAAGGCGGTTACTAAGGAAATGGGAATCAAGGTCAAGTTCCGGCCTATCGACTGGTCGGCTAAGGAGGGTGAGCTCAAGTCTAAGAATATCGACTGCGTGTGGAATGGTATGTCCGCTACGCCGGACAGGCAGAAGAGTATGTCATTATCCAAGAAGTATCTGCAGAACAGAATCCTCATAATGTCGCTTGACCCCAATGTAAAGGTCAACAGCGCAGATGACCTTAAGAATATGAAGCTTGGAACTCAGGCAGATTCCGCTGCCCTGGAGGCTATCAAGAAGGATGACAAATACAAGGAATTCAAGGATAACGTGTCTGAGTATAAGACTTATGACGAGGCTATTCTCGACATGAAGGCAGGTCGTGTGCAGGCTGTAGCAATTGACGAGGTGTACGCAATATATAATAATAAGAACAAGGATACACTTTGTGAATCGCCATTCAATTTCGGAGCTGACTACTATGCAGTGGGCTTCCGCAAGGGTGACAAGAAGCTAACAGCTGAGGTAAACAAGGCCTTTAAGGCTGTAATCGACAGCGGGGAAGCTCAGAAAATCAGTGAGAAGTGGTTCGGCAAGAACATGGTTGTATTCGAAGGATACGACAAATAAGCAGCTAATATACAATTAATTACGATATGAGCTGAACAGCCAATGCCGCCCGGCATTGGCTATCTATATTAAAGGAGATTATGATGGCTTACATCGGAGAGATTTTACCGTTAATGTTACAGGGCGCAATTATTTCGCTCAAACTTTTCGTGCTGACTCTTGTGCTGTCGCTGCCGCTTGGGCTGCCTATATGCCTGGGCGAACAGAGCAGGATTGCACCTATCAGGTGGCTGTGCAAGACATATGTATTTATATTTAGAGGCACGCCTCTGATGCTGCAGCTGTTTTTTTTCTATTTCTTCTTCCCGATTCAGCTTGGAATCCGCATGGCTGCATTTCCAACTGCCATTCTCACGTTTTCCGTCAACTATGCGGCGTACTTCGCGGAGATATACAGGGGGGGATTTAACAGCATTGACAAGGGACAGTATGAAGCGGCGTATTCGCTTGGCTTCACTCACAGCCGGACCCTGTCTAAAATCGTAATTCCGCAGATGTTCCGCATCGTAATTCCACCTATTTCGAACGAGGTTATCACTCTTATCAAGGACACGGCGCTCGCATCGACAATCGCGCTTGCTGAAATGATGAAGGTTGCTCAGGGGATGGTTAACCGCGATGGAACGCTGGTTCCGTACGTGCTGGCAGCCGGAATCTACCTGGTGTTTACGTTCGTGATGACTATAGCATTAGGTAGGGCAGAGGTTAAGTATTCTCAGTACTAGACTGGGAAAATGCAAATTGAGCTATAGTTAAAGGTATTTCGCGCGATGGCAGCCGGTGATGCCTGTTATGCGGTTTTGCATGCTGTTGTCATTCGCGTTTTTTATGGACATGATAATAAAATTAAAAGTGATTATTGTATGTAAATGCATACACCGAATACTGTAATTGTGGTACAATATAAATAATTTCAAAAATAATTAGTTATTTGTACAGAAAGGGAATGCAAGTATGAAATTAAGCAGAAACTCAGAAGCGATGCAGTTTTCGCCTATTAGAAAGTTCAATCCTATTGCAACAGAAGTCGAGAACTCAGGGGTAAAGATATATCACCTCAACATCGGGCAGCCGGATGTCAAGACGCCTGAATGTTTTGCAGCGGCAGTCAATGCGTATGACGAAGATGTTCTTGCATACCAGCAGTCTCAGGGCGACATCAACTTTCTGGAGGCGGTTTGCGATTACTACCGGAGGGAGTATGGCATAGAATATAAGCCTACTGACATCGTAGTTACGATGGGTGCATCCGAAGCTCTTACGATGACTTTTACCACAATACTGGATCCCGGTGACGAGGTGCTGATAGCTGAGCCGTTCTACAGCAACTACTGCACATTTGTCCTCACTACAGGTGGCGTTGTAAGGCCTATACCTACTACATCGACAGAGGGATACCGTTACGCTAGCAAGGAGAGACTGGAGGCTGTGATTTCTGACAAAACCAAAGCTATTGTCTGTATCAATCCCGGCAACCCGACAGGTCTTGCACTGACACCGGAGGAGATGGAGACAGTTGCAGACTTTGCGATTGAGCACGATCTATGGCTCATTGCGGACGAGGCATACAGAGAGTATGTGTATGATGGTATGAAGCCACACAGCTTCGCTAACATTGATAGAATCAGTGATCGACTGATTGTCATCGATTCCGTATCCAAGAGATTCTCAGCTTGCGGTGCTAGAATAGGCTTTGCGGCATCTAAGAATGAAGACTATATCACCGGTATCATCAAGCTGGCTCAATCCAGACTGTGCGTATCCACAATCGATCAGATCGGTTCGGCAGAACTCTTCAAGCTGCCTCATTCGTACTATGAGGAGATGAACAAGGAGTACTGCGGCAGAAGAGATGCAGCATATGAGGAAATCATGCAGATTCCGGACGTTATCTGCCACAAGCCGGGCGGCGCTTTTTACATGATGATTGACCTCCCGATTGATGACGCCGAAGACTTCCTGATGTTCCTGCTCACAGAGTATCGGGATAACAACGAAACTGTGATGTTCGCACCTGCCGGCGGATTCTACGCTACACCGGGTAAGGGAAAGAGCGAGATTAGAATCGCTTATGTGCTGGAGAAGGAATATATCAAAAGAGCTTGCGAGCTGATTCGCACAGGCCTGGAGGCATATATGGCAAAGAACGTGCAGGAATAA
Source organism: Mogibacterium sp. CM50 (assembly GCF_000293155.1). Lineage (NCBI taxonomy): Bacteria > Bacillati > Bacillota > Clostridia > Peptostreptococcales > Anaerovoracaceae > Mogibacterium > Mogibacterium sp. CM50. Next base: position 24,592 of record NZ_ALNL01000025.1, read on the forward strand.
GCGTGTAAATTTGCTGCCCGGAATCCATTTTTAATAAAATCCATCTAAAAGCCGCGTCACACGAAGGACGCGGCTTTTACTCTCTCTCCTTAAAAGTGTGCATTTAATTTGAAACTTGGCGTGAACGTCATAAAATAGAAGCATATAATTAAACACTGGAGGGTAGATATGAACATTGGAATTAAAGGATGCAGGGAACTTGTTGTAACTGAGAAGCTGACTGCCGGGAGCGTGGGGAGTGGAGAGCTTGATGTCTATGCAACTCCCTCTATGATCGCCCTTATGGAGGGGACTGCTTCGGAGTCGGTCAAATCCGGGCTTGAAGCCGGACAGGGCACAGTTGGAACCGGCATCTCCATCCGGCATCTCGCAGCCACACCGGTCGGCATGAAGGTAAGGTGTGAGACTGAGCTTGTGGAAGTAGATGGGCGCAGGCTGATATTTCGCATCGCAGCTTACGATGAGAAGGAGAAAATCGGTGAGGGAACTCACGAGAGGTTTATCATCTACAATGAGAGATTTCAGGATAAGGCGAACTCCAAGCTCGGATAGCAGCCGGAGGGCGAAATAGCAAATCTTAAACCCGGATCAGATTTGTGCAATGGAGCTTGTATCAAGGGGGAACTATGGATAAGCAGATGAATCGCGATTATGTGATTATCAGGACGAGCGTAATCGGCATCATTGCAAATGTGCTGCTTGCCGCTTTTAAGGCCGTCATAGGGACGGCAACGCACTCTATCGCCATTGTTATGGACGCGGTCAACAATCTGAGTGACGCTCTGTCTTATATTATTACGATTGTGGGAACCAAGCTGGCCGGCAAGGCGCCGGACAAAGATCATCCGCTGGGACACGGAAGGTATGAGGATCTCACGGCTATGGTTATAGCTGTGATCGTTCTGTACGCCGGCGTTACTGCGCTGCAGGAGTCGGTCAAGAAGATTCTCAATCCTGAGACACCTTCATACACGAATGTTTCGCTTTTGATCATCGCTGCGGCAGTTCTCGTGAAGCTGCTGCTCGGCAGATATGTAAAGTCGGTCGGGGTAAAGGTCAATTCGGATTCGCTCGTGGCCTCGGGTAGCGATGCGCTTTTTGATTCGATCATATCCATCTCGACTCTTGTCGCTGCAGGACTGTATATCGGATTTGACATCAGCCTGGAGTCCTATCTGGGCGCAATCATTTCAGTTGTAATAATCAAGGCAGGTATCGATATGCTGCGCGAGACTATCAGCAAGATCCTCGGGGAGCGTGCAGACAGCAAGCTGTCTACTGAGATAAAGGCTGCAATAGCGGAGATCGATGGCATAAACGGTGCATACGATTTGCTCCTTCACAACTACGGACCCAACACGATAATCGGAGAGATTCATATCGAGGTACCGGATACTTATACAGCGGCGAAAATTGATGAGCTCACCAGGCAGATACAGGAGAAAGTCTACACCAAATATGGTGTGGCAATTGCTACCGTCGGAGTATATTCGATGAATACCACTGATGACAAAGCCTTGCAGATCAAGAGCGACATTACCAGATTCGTTATGTCGGAAGAATACGTGCTGCAGATGCATGGATTTTACATAAACGAGGAGAAGGCTCTGATGGTATTTGACATAGTTGTGGACTTTATGGCTCCGGATAGATATGCAGTCCGCGATCAGATATTGAAGAAAATTGCGGAGAAATATCCGGAATATCAGGTGCAAATTACGCTTGATCTTGATGTCAGCGATTAGTTCAGATCAGATAGGAAAGAAGGGATTAAAAGTGAAGATTATTGCGATTCTTGTCTTTGTACTTGTTATCGGACTGATAATCAGTGAGAAGGTCCATAGAGCAGCTGCAGCACTTGCGGGTGCTGTTGTGCTGATTTTGACCGGAGTTATGTCCGGTCAAAAGGCGTTGTCATACATTGATTTCAACACAATAGGCGTGCTGGTCGGTATGATGATACTGGTTGCTGTCATCAGACAGTCAGGGCTCTTCGAATACGTCGCTATCAAGGCGGCTAAGGCTGTTCATGGTGATCCCTGGAAGATTATGATTGCTTTTATACTTATAACAGCAGCGCTTTCGGGAATTCTCGATAACGTAACGACGGTACTGCTCGTCGGACCGATGACGATAGCTATCGCCAGGATGCTGGAGATTAATCCGGTACCTTTCCTTATGACTCAGATTCTGGCTTCTAACGTAGGCGGTACTGCGACTCTCATAGGTGACCCGCCTAACATAATGATCGGAAGCGCTGCGAACCTATCGTTTATGGATTTCATTGCAAATACAGGTGCAGCTGTCGTGCTCATACTTGTATTCATGATTATCATGATGAAATTCGTGTACAAGAAGGAGATAGAGGTGTCAGGGCTGGATACGTCCAAGATTATGAGCCTGGATCCTGACAAGTCAATCACCGACAAGCCGCTTCTAATAAAAGGTGTAGTAGTAATTGGTCTCGTAATAGTCGGATTTATACTGCATGACAAGCTTGGTATGGAGTCGTCTGTAATCGCGCTGACTGCTGCAGCAATCATGCTGATTATCGGCAAGCAGAGTGTTGATAATGCCATTCAGGATGTTGAGTGGACCACGATTATATTCTTCATGTCGTTGTTTGTAGTCGTCGGAGGATTGACGGAAACCGGAGTTATCAAACAGATGGCGGCCGTGGTAATCGATAAGACCGCCGGGCATCCGGTGATTATGATGCTCATACTGCTCTGGGCTTCGGCGATTCTGTCATCATTCCTGGATAACATTCCATTTGTAGCTACTTTGATTCCGCTGGTTCTGGCTCTGAAGGCCGGTGGCATGGACGTAGAACCGTTGTGGTGGTCGATTTCACTTGGCGCTTGCCTCGGTGGAAACGGAACTATGATCGGTGCATCTGCCAACGTAGTTTTGTCGGATATAAGTACTAAGCACGGATATCCAATCACATTTAAGAGCTATCTGCGTATCGGCATGCCTTTTATGCTGGGATCGGTAGCGATTTCAATGATATTCCTGCTGGTTAAATACGCAATGTAATAGATTGGAGGGTGCAATATGAGCAATACATTTACGACCGATAAGGTGTCCAGTGATGTGATAAATATGATGATAAAGCAGCTGGGGGCTATTACAGTCAAGAACAAGCCCGCTCACATCAATATCTATGAATTTGAGGTTGGCGAGGATCTTACGCTTAAATATATGCTGGATATCAGAAGGGACCATGCCATGTATCTGCGCCGTGTAACCCCATATCCTATGCTGCTCGGCAAGTTTTACGGTGAGACGGACGTGGTGGAATTCATCAAGCGCGATCTCGCTAAATTCAGAAATGCTCACAAGACTGATAAGCTCCACCAGTTCCTGGAGCTGGTGGATAACTTGACGCAGTTCAATAGGGAGATAGAGCAGCTGTTCCTCAACAGGAAGGTTCCAACGGCCGCATTTGAAGAGTTTTCGGATGAGATGAATCATATCAGGGCAACTATAGAGCAGGTTGCCCGCGAATGCCCAATGCTGTATGATGAGGAGACTCAGCTGAATATCGGACATGACGAGTTGTAGAGAGCTACAGGTGCGATGCTGTAAGGCGTGACTGCAAGATAACTTTGAAAATCAGAAAGTCGAGGGGAATATGCCTGAATTCAAGGTTCATTCAGAATTTGAGATGACAGGAGATCAGCCGCAGGCGGTAGAGAAAATAGCAAAGAGCATAGAGTCTGGAAATAGATTCCAGACTCTTCTTGGCGTTACCGGATCCGGTAAGACGTATACGATGGCCAAGATAATCGAGAAGGTGCAGAAGCCGACGCTTATTATCTCGCATAACAAGACGTTGGCGGCGCAGCTTCATGGCGAGATGAAGGAATTTTTCCCGGATAACGCTGTCGAGTACTTCGTGTCGTACTACGACTTCTACCAGCCTGAGGCCTATGTCGCTTCAACCGACACATACATAGAGAAAGATGCTGATATCAACGATGAGATCGATAAGCTCAGACATTCAGCCACTGCGGCAGTGCTTGAGCGCAAGGATGTAATCATTGTTGCCAGTGTGTCATGCATCTATGGTTTGGGTAGTCCTAATTCATATAGGAATCAACTGTTGTCGCTGAGACCGGGTATGGAGATGGACAGAGCCGAGATGATGCGCAAGCTCATAGACATGCAGTATGAGCGAAATGACATAGACTTTCATCGAGGTACTTTCCGAGTTCGCGGGGACATCATTGACATCTATCCTGCGGGCGGAGAAGAGGCTGTACGCGTTGAAATGTTTGGTGATGAGATAGAAGAGATCAAGGAGATGAATGCTCTCACAGGTGAAATCACCGGGGTAAGGAGCCATATTTCCATCTTCCCTGCTTCTCACTATGTGACCAGCAAGGAGGATATGGAGCTGGCTGTCGGGACTATCAGAGAGGAGCTCGACGAGCGTGTCAAATGGTTCAAGGATAACGGTAAGCTGCTCGAGGCAGAACGAATCGAGCAGAGGACTAACTACGACATGGAGATGATGATGGAGGTTGGAACCTGCAAGGGTGTCGAGAACTACTCAAGGCACCTGAACTTCCTCAAGCCGGGCGAACGCCCTTACGTGCTGCTCGACTATTTTCCGGACGACTTTCTAACCATCATAGACGAGTCGCACGCGATGCTGCCACAACTCAGGGCTATGTACAATGGCGATAGAGCCAGGAAGAGTTCGCTGGTCGAATTCGGTTTCAGGCTCCCGTCGGCGTTGGACAACCGGCCTCTCAAATTCGAGGAGTTTGAGCAGGTCACTAATGATTTGCTGTTTGTAAGCGCTACCCCCGGCAAATACGAGCTGGAGAACTCGCACGGCGTCACTGCTGAGCAGGTCATCAGACCAACAGGACTGCTGGATCCGGTTATAGAGGTTAGACCTATTGGTGGACAGATTGACGATATCATCGGTGAGATATACAAGACTGTGGACAAGGGCGAGAGAGTGCTGATCACGACTCTGACTAAGCGTATGGCAGAGGATTTGACGGGATTTCTTAGAAACGAGGGAATCAAGGTCAGATATCTGCACTCCGAGATTGACAACTTCGAGAGATTGGAGATTATCAGGGATCTCAGACTCGGCAAATTCGATGTGCTCGTCGGTATCAATTTGTTGCGAGAGGGGTTGGATCTTCCGGAGGTATCGATGGTTGCTATTCTCGATGCTGACAAGGAGGGCTTTCTGCGCACGGAAACTTCGCTGGTGCAAACTGTGGGGCGAGCTGCCAGAAATGAGCACGGCCGCGTCATAATGTACGCGGATCACATCAGCAAGGCGATGAAATACACCATCGACGAGACTGTCAGAAGGCGTAAGCTGCAGGAGGCCTACAATAGTAAGCACGGCATCACGCCGAAGACTATCATCAAGCCCGTCAGAGATGTTATAGAGGCAACCAAGGCGTATACGGGAGACACCGATCTCAAGAACCCTAAGGAGATGACTACCAAGGAGCTGCAGCGCACTATCAAGAATCTCGAAAAGGAGATGAAGCAGGCAGCCAAGGATCTCCGGTTCGAGCGCGCAGCCGAGCTCAGGGATCTGCTGTTCGAGCTGTGCAGCAGCAAACGCGTCTAAAACGTATGACATACGCGTTCACAGGTGGCTGGCTGTATAGAGTTGGTGACACATTATGCTGCCTAAAACGTATGATACACGCGTTCACGGATATCGGTGGACGTTATGAAAGGAATAACTGTGGAGAAAAATATCGTAATAAAGGGAGCGAGGGAGAATAATCTCAAGAGCGTCGATCTCACAATTCCGCGCGATAGGATGATTGTATTTACAGGGCTTTCAGGCTCAGGTAAATCCTCGCTTGCCTTCGACACCATATATGCGGAGGGACAAAAGAAATACGTCGAATCACTGTCATCGTACGCGAGGCAGTTCCTCGGACTCATGAAAAAGCCGGATGTGCAGCTGATAGAAGGGCTATCGCCTGCCATCTCTATTGACCAAAAGACTACCAACAAGAATCCCAGATCGACTGTAGGAACGGTCACGGAGATCTATGACTATCTGAGACTGCTGTACGCCCGAGTAGGTATTCCCCACTGTCCGGTATGCGGCAGAGTGATATCCAGCCAGTCGATCGATACGATTGTGGATCATATCATGGCGCATGAAGAGGGCACGCGCATGACTGTTCTTGCACCTGTCATCAAGGGTCGCAAGGGCGAGCACAAGAACGTAATCTCGCGTATCAAGCGAGACGGGTACATCAGGGTCAGGCTGGACGGCGAGATGAGGAGGTTGGACGAGCAGGAGGAGTTCAAGCTCAACAAGAACGTCAAGCATTCGATCGATATAGTCATCGACAGAGTTGTGCTCAGAGCTGAGAATCGCAGCCGTATCGCTGAAGCGGTTGAGCTTGCAGTCATGGAAGGCGAGGGCGTTACAGACGTACTCTTTCGGCAGAAGAACGATGACGGTACAGCCGGGGAATACGAGGAGACTTTTAGCACGCTGCTGGCTTGTCCGGAACACGGAGTGGGTATTGAGGAGATGGAACCCAGGATGTTCTCGTTCAATGCACCTTATGGATCCTGCGAGACATGCACTGGCCTCGGCTTTACTCTCAAAATAGATGACGAGAATGTCGTAACCGATCCGGACAAGAGCATACTTGAAGGCGCTATGGGACAGGTGTTCTCGACGATGGACGCTATGGGCTTCTACAGGCAGATGCTCAATCAGCTGGCGAAGGATCACAATACGGATTTGTCCGTTGCATATAGGAATCTGCCAATTGAGTTCAAAAACGATTTGCTGCACGGAACCGGGGAGCGCAAGCTCAAATACACATACACCAGCAAGTCCGGCCGTGTCTCGCATATGAACCACACCTTTGAAGGCGTAATTCCCAGCCTTGAGCGCAGATACGGTGAGACAAATTCCGACTATATCAAGGAGAAAATCGCCGGTATGATGACTGAGGCTGTTTGTCCGACCTGCCACGGCCGGAAGCTCAAGGATACAGTCTTGGCTGTAACTGTCGGCGGCAAGAACATCATCGAGCTGACTGACCTGTCAGTTGAGTCTGCTATCGAATTTTTTGACAACCTGGAGCTGACTCCCAGGGAGCAGCAGATTTCCAAGCTTATCACCAAAGAGATAAGGGAGAGGCTGCATTTTCTCAAACAGGTGGGGCTCGGATATCTGACACTGTCGCGTGCCGCAGGCACGCTGTCCGGTGGTGAATCTCAGCGCATCCGCTTGGCTACTCAGATAGGATCGGGTCTCATCGGCGTATTGTATATTCTGGACGAGCCTTCTATTGGGCTTCACCAGCGAGACAACGACAAGCTGCTGGGTGCACTCAGAAACCTGACTGATATGGGCAACACGCTGGTCATCGTAGAACACGATGAGGATACTATGTATGCTGCCGACCATATCGTCGATATAGGACCCGGAGCAGGCATTAACGGCGGCGAGCTGGTGGTTCAGGGAACTGTCGACGATATCAAGGCGTGCAAGCGCTCTATAACCGGACAGTTTCTGTCCGGTACGCGCAAGATTGAAGTTCCTGAGACGAGGCGAGCCGGTAACGGAGAAAACCTTGAAATCATCGGTGCTAAGCAGAACAACCTCAAGAACATCGATGTCAAAATTCCGGTCGGAAAGCTAGTGTGCGTTACCGGCGTGTCCGGCTCCGGCAAATCCTCTCTTGTAAATGAAATCCTTTACAAGGGAGTTGCGAGTGTTACGAATAAAGTTCAGGTTAAGCCCGGTGCGCACAAGGAAATTCGCGGTATCGGGCACTTCGATAAGGTCATCGACATCGATCAGTCCCCAATCGGACGTACACCTCGCTCCAATCCGGCGACGTATACGGGCATGTTCGATTCTGTTAGGGATCTGTTTGCACAGATGCCGGAGGCTAAGATGCGCGGATATCAGAAGGGTCGGTTTAGCTTCAATGTGAAGGGCGGCCGTTGTGAAGCCTGCCGCGGTGATGGAATTACCAAGGTGGAGATGCACTTCCTGCCGGATGTGTACGTGCCGTGTGAGGTCTGCGGCGGTGCCAGATACAACCACGAGACACTTGAGGTTAAATACAAGGGAAAGAATATCTCGGAAGTACTAGACATGAGCGTAACGGAGGCTTTGCCGTTCTTCGAAAACCACAGATCTATAGAGAAGTACCTTAAGACGCTCGATGATGTCGGGCTCGGATACATCAAACTGGGGCAGACTTCGACTCAGCTGTCAGGCGGAGAGGCACAGAGAATCAAGCTGGCAACTGAATTGTCCAAAAAGAGCACTGGCAAAACCCTGTATATTCTGGATGAACCGACTACAGGTCTGCACTTTGCCGACGTGGAGAAGCTGATGTATGTGCTCAACAGATTGGTTGATGAGGGAAATACTGTAGTCGTGATTGAACACAACCTGGATGTGATCAAATGTGCTGACCATATTATCGATCTCGGACCGGAGGGTGGTAGCGGTGGAGGAACCGTCGTAGCTACCGGAACGCCGGAGGAGGTTGCAAGCTGTGATGATTCATTTACAGGCCTGTACCTCAAAAAGATGCTGAAATAGCAATATAGTAATCGCCGCAGCTATTGAAAGCCCCATAGCTGCGGCGGCTTTTGTTTGTGAGTTCTGTTACATCGGAAATTGACCGTATTTTAATTCACAATAATCGTTGCAGACATAAATATCAATCATAAAAACTGATGATAATAATTGATTTGTTTAATTTCACAACTAAATAAAAAATAAATTATTAACAAGAACAAAAGTATTGCTTGTCGACAGTCTTTGCTTTAAAATTAATACATATTCTTTGTTTTATATACAGGAGGTATATATGCTTAACACGATTGCAAGTATCAATGACTCGGTCAATGCTTTCATTTGGGGCGTCCCATCGATGATATGCATTATGGGAGTCGGAATTTGGCTGACATGTAGATCAGGCTTCCTACAGTTTAGAAAGTTCGGATACACACTGAAGCACACCTTCGGTGCGATGTTCAACAAAAAGGAAGCAGGAGATGGGGCGTTAACATCATTCCAGTCGGTTTGTACCGCGCTTGCGGGCACCGTAGGTACTGGTAATATCGCCGGTGTCGCCGGAGCCATCGCGTTGGGCGGTCCCGGAGCAGTATTTTGGATGTGGATATCGGCGCTGCTGGGTATGTGCACCAAGTTTGCTGAGGTTACTCTCGCAGTGCACTTCAGAGAACGTAACGACCACGGTGACTGGGTCGGCGGACCTATGTACTATATCAAGAATGGTCTGGGTAAGAGATGGGGATGGTTGGCTGCGCTCTACTCCATATTTGGAATTCTCACCGTATTCGGAACAGGAAATGCGACACAGGTTAACACTATTACGACAGCCATCGATTCGGCACTGGTATCGACAGGAGCAGTTTCAGAAAAGGTTCCAGGTGGTGTAAATCTATTCATCGGAATTCTCATAACTATCATGGTTCTCATCATCCTTATCGGCGGTATCAAGAGAATAGGAAGTGTAACAGAGAAGCTCGTGCCGTTCATGGCGCTTTACTACATAATCTTTGGACTTCTCGTTGTGATATTCAACTACAAGAACCTGCCGGGAGTAATCGAATCGATCTTTGGCGGTGCATTCTCGCCCAGAGCTATAACCGGCGGTGTTGTCGGATCGATGTTTATGGCCATGCGAAGAGGTGTATCGAGAGGTATATTCTCCAATGAGGCCGGACTCGGTACCGGATCAATCGCTCACTCAGCCGCTGACGTTGAGCACCCGGTACAGCAGGGCCTGTGGGGCATCTTCGAGGTATTTGCAGACACAATTGTAATCTGCACTATCACAGCTCTGGTAATTCTCTGTAGCGGAATCAAGGTTAACTACGGAGAAACGGCAGGTGCCGAGCTGACTATCTCAGGTTTCACGGCTACATTTGGCAGTTGGGTGTCCGTAATGCTGGCAGTAGCTCTTTGCTGCTTTGCCTTCTCCACCATTCTCGGCTGGGGCCTTTACGGATCGCGCTGCATAGAGTACTTGCTCGGCAAGGGCGCAATCAAGCCGTTTATCATCGTATACTCGCTGGTTGCTATCATCGGAGCCACAATGGATCTGGGCTTGATCTGGAGCATTGCCGATACATTTAACGGTCTGATGGTAATCCCTAACCTGATTGCGGTATTCCTGCTATCAGGCACGGTAATAAAGCTGACCAAGGATTACTTCGGAAGATACAAGTCTGAAAAATAGAACTTAATTTCGGCAAAATAAATATCATAAAGGGACTCTCGTTCGTATGGGCGAGGGTCTCTATTTATATCGGTAGTGTTATCGGTAGTGTTACGGAAGATTTCCAGAGGGTAAATAAGTCATGTGTATAAGTGGATATGCTCTCTCAATATCCGTATTTCTAGTGCATTTAGTGTATAATATTGAATTACAATTGATAGTTGCAACTGTGAGTTGACAAATTTCCAAGTATAGTTGGTGGTGAAGAGGACGGTGCTACCATAATATGAAACCGTAGAACGCAGCTGCTCTATCAAATGAAAATAATATCAATGAGCGAGAAACTCGAAAGAAATATGATAATGAGGAACTTCATATATCAATTATGATAAGAAGCTTAACAGGGGGGCATGATGATAATCGCAGAGAAAATAATGAGTCTGCGTAAGCAGTATGGGTGGAGTCAAGAGGAATTGGCAGACCTTATCGGTGTATCGAGACAGTCTGTATCGAAATGGGAATCGGCAGCATCGATACCCGATATACAGAAGATAATCAAGATGAGCGAAGTTTTTGGGGTGTCGATAGACTATCTGTTAAAGGATGAAATTGATTTACCGGAAACATCTCAGGTCGAGAAGACTTCTGATATAGGAGCTGACAGTGAGAGCTCCGTCAAAAGCGTATCGCTCGAAGAAGCTAATGATTATCTTGATGCGACACATAAGCAAGCATTAAGAACAGCCAGGGCAGTTGCTTTATTTATAATATCACCTGGTTTATATATAGCTGTGGGAGAAATGAACGGTGATCATGGAGAATCGTTTATTTATTCTCCTCTGTTGATGATAGCCTTCGCTGCTATGTTGATTTTGATAGGAATAGGGGTGGCGATGTTAATAAAATCCCATTTCTCAATGTCTAAATATGAGTATCTGTCAAAGGAAGAGATTAAACTCGGATATGGAGTAGAGGCGGCAGTAAAGCGCAGATATGCTCCTGTCCAAGAGGTAATGGGACACAGCATTGCTGTTGGTGTCTTCTTATGTATAGTCGGATTACTTCCTGTTTTCGTATTTAATATGGGCGGACAATTCAGAACGGAGATAGCAGTTATGGCAATACCTCTTACTTTAATGATGGTAGCAATTGCTGTACATACATTTGTAAGAGTCGGAATTATCAACGGGGGCTATAAGAAGCTGCTTCAAGAAGGTGATTACACACCGGAGAATAAACGTGCAGAAGAGAGGATGGCACCATTTGCAGGTGCGTATTGGACAGCAGTAACAGCTATATATATGATACAGAGTTTTTTGCTCGGCAACTGGGGTAGAAGCTGGGTTGTCTGGCCGATTGCCGGAGTGTTGTTTGGCTTTATCTATACGGTATATGAAGCGTATATAAAAAAGAAAGATTCGGATAAGAAAGGATATTGACCGCAAATTAGAACTCCCTCTGAAGAATAAACTTCAAAGGGAGTTTTTATTTACATGTATTAATTTATAGCTGTGAATCAGATCAAGCTGCCGCCGTCCCCTTGACCTTCTTGGATGCGTAGAACACGAGTCCGATTACGAAGCCGATTACTGCAGGCACTACCCAGTCCATTCCGATATCGGAGAATGGCAGGAAATCGCCGACTGCTTTTACAAATCCGTCCAGATGAAGTGCGGAAACTGTTCCTGCAGGAAGGCTCTTAACGCCATCGAATATCGCAGGTAGCATTGTGAAGCCGATTGTCCACCTGTATACGACCGTGTGGTAATTGTACAGTCCGCCGATGATGCTTATCAGGATGATAACGATCGTCAGCGGATACAGGAACATCAGCATCGGTACGGAGTAAGCGATGATCTTGACCAGTCCGAAGTTGGCAAATGTGAACGAGATGATCGTGAAGATTATTGCCCATGTCTTATACGACAGCCGGTTAGGAAACATCTCTCCAAATGTCTCTGCACAAGCAGTTACAAGTCCGATTGCCGTCTTGAGGCAAGCCAGCGTGATCATAACTGCGAGGAAGAACGCACCTATATTTCCGAAGTAGTGACCGGCTATTTTGTTGAGCAACGTTCCGCCATCCGGCTGGATGCCGAATATTCCTCTCGACTGAGCACCGGCGACTACCAGCGCCAGATAAATGAGAGCCATCAGCACGGCGCATCCGATGCTGGCTACTGCGGAAGCCTTAGCGATATTTTTAGGTTCCTTAACTCCGAGGTTTCTAACCGCATTGACTATGATGATTCCAAATGCAAGAGATGCGAGAGCATCCATTGTGTTGTACCCTTCGAGGAAGCCTCTGAAGAACGGGTGTGACACATACTCTCCGGTGGGAGCAGCTACGTTAACAGAACCCATCGGCTTCACAAAGCACATGACGATAAGCACTGCCAGGAATACCAGGAATAGCGGATTGATGATCTTACCGACGTGGGTGAGTATATCTGAAGGCTTGAGCGAGAACCACAGTACTGCTGCAAAGAAGCACAGGGAGAATATTCCGAGTACTAGCGGCGAATCCTTGTGGAGTGCCGGTACAAGCCCGACAGAATACGGAACGGTTGCGGTCCTTGGAAGAGCAAAGAACGGTCCTATTGTCAGATATAGAAGACAGGTGAAGAGCAAGCTGTATGGTCTGGATACCTTGCAGCCCAGATCGTAGAGACCTTCACTACGCGACAAGGAAATCGCAATAATGCCAAGCAGCGGTAGGCCGACGCCGGTAATTACGAAACCAAGCGTAGCGCTAGCTGTGTGGTCGCCTGCCATCTGTCCCATGAGTGCCGGGAATATCAGATTTCCTGCTCCGAAGAATAGTCCGAAGAGGAGGGAGGCTAGAGCAATGTAATCCTTCATAGTGAATTTTCTGTCCATTGGTATGTCCCCTTTTTAAAAATATTTTTTAGTTTAAAACAATAAAGATTGTAACATAGTTTATTAAATTTCACAATATAGTTTGCGATTTTTTAAAATTATATCAAAAATTAATGCGCTTATATTGCTAAATAAGCCGAGAAAGTTATTTCACCTATCCTGCAGATTTCGGAGAAGCAGATAGCTGTCCCTGTATTTATTGAAACCGCATCCAATCAGTGAACAGCTAATGACAATAAAAGTTATCCGAAGTTATTGCATTTTTATAGATGGGAGAGTATGCTAACATAAATGGTTAGAGTACACTAACTAACATCAAATGCATCTCTTTAATAAATATAAACGGTGTGCATATTAAATGTATTGCAGAGCTGTGCGGATTGAATTTCATAATACCTTAATCAATCTGTCGATGTTCGGCGTTTGCCGGGGTATTTCCGGGTTCTTTTATTTAATCTTGAATTGTCAAGTCAAGTGCAACGAGGTTGAATAATAAACCTCATAAGGAGTTAGGTAGCCTAAGCATTTTCGAGGTCGTCTGTTTAATTCATCCACTTTGCTTTGTATATATTCATCGCTGTACTTTGAAAGATCGGTTCCCTTCGGGAAGTATTCGCGAATTAAACCGTTAGTATTTTCATTTGTTCCACGTTGCCATGGCTGATGCGGCTGTGGAAAGTAAAACTGTACATTGTTTAATGCTGCCGAAGTTTCTGCATGCTTGGCAAATTCCTTTCCGCGATCTGGAGTAATGGAGAATAATGGCTGTTCTTTAAGACATTTAATCATAATCTCACTCACAAGAGTGGAAGTTTTCTTTTCTGCCTTCATGCATAGAAGAAATCGACTTTTTCGGTCTGCGAGTGTAACTAGACAAGGACCATTCTTCTTTCCGGCAACAGTATCACCTTCCCAATCCCCAATACGTGAACGACTCTCTGCCTCGGCAGGTCGCTCTGAGAGATTGTTGCTAATAACTATTTTGCCACGTTTTTCAGTGTGTTCTTTAG
>NZ_ALNL01000026.1:0-40321 GCF_000293155.1 Mogibacterium sp. CM50
TGCAAAGGAGCAAAATGTACCTGAAAACTACAAAGCAAGCTACAGCGCTGATAAGCTGACTGTAACAAATACGTATGTGAAACCGGCTGACAAAGATAACAAAGGCTCTAAAAAAATCGAAAAAGTTAAGACCGGTGATAGCTTAGACTTGAAATTGTATGGTGGAATCGGCATATTTGCTGTGTTGATTATGATACTGTTGTTCGTAGTCGAGGCTAGACGCAAAAAAAAGCGAGTAATCAAATAAATCTTGGACCTTCGAGCAAGGTGTAGGGTGAAACTGTAAAACTTACAGGATGCCTTATATTCGGATATAGGTTCTAAAGATGTGAGATTGCAGGTTAAAAACGACGCAGGAAGGTGAAATCAATCACCTTCCTGCGTCGTTTTAGACAGTTTCAAAACAAATTCAAAACGAAAAAATAAAAGCACTGCAATTTCAACGATTTCCAGTGCTTTTAGCTGGTGCGCCCGAGCGGATTCGAACCGCTGACCTTTTCATTCGGAGTGAACTACTCTATCCCCTGAGCTACGGGCGCGTAAAATCCGCAGCAATGCGGATTGTTTTTATTAATTAATCATTTTGTTCACGCTTAGACGGGGTACACAAACATGTAGAATATTATAGCAGAAAATGATATAATATGCGACAATTGTGAACGATTATAGCCTATCGTAATAGTGATATTTAAGTCAATAAGAGGAATTGGAGATGGGTAACACATTATACCTGATCAGACATGGAGATACAGAGGGCACAATCAAAGACCTGTTCTACGGCAGCACTGATCTACCGCTGGTAGAGCAGGGCGTGCAACAGGTCAAGGCTTTGCGTGGGCATGGTGTATATCCCAGCCCGGATGGAGCTAAGCTGTACACCTCGGGGATGCTCAGAACAGAGCAGACCTTCGAACTGATATTTGGAGACCGTTCACACGATACTATCCCGGATCTCAAGGAGATTGGAGTAGGCATATTTGAAATGAAGACTATCGATGAGATTAGAGAGAATGCTGAAGCGAGGGCTTGGTTGGACGGAGAAAAGCCTTATATGGATTTCCCGGAGGGAGAGACCAACGATGGGTTTATAGAGCGTGTGGCTCGCGGTCTCGATATGCTCAAAAGTGATGTGGTGCGTTCGGATGTTATCGGCGTGCTGCACGGTGCGGTTATATTTACCTGCATGGCTATGATGTTCCCGGGCGTCAAGGATAAGCCTTGGCAGTGGACACCTAATCCTGCCGGGGGGTATGCGATTGCATTCGAAAATGACACACCTGTCAAGTATAGAAAAATCGGATAGATACCGAACTCCCCTGCTTTGCAGAGGGGTTGTTTTCTTTGTTTCATCACCTTAAAAGGCATCATTATATAGTATAATTAATCGGATATACCATAATATAGGAGAATGACACTGACTCGATGACACCTTATATAATAAGTATGATATTGCTGCTTCTGCTGTCGGGCTTTTTCTCGGCGACAGAGACGGCATTTACATCGGTAAGTAAAATCAAAATTAAGAATATGGCGAGCGACGATGTTACCAACGCTGAGCTGGTACTTGAGATAACGGAAAACTTTGATAAGTTCCTCACTACCATTCTGATTGGCAACAATATTGCAAATATCGCCACAACGTCTATCGCGACGGTATTCTTTATAAAGCTATATGGCAGCTATGGCGCAACTGTTGCGACAATCGTTGTTACTATACTGGTTCTGATATTTGGTGAGATTTCGCCCAAGAACATAGCAAAAGACAAGGCGGAGGGGCTTGCGTTATTTGCAGCGCCGATTGTAAAGGCTTTGATGATAGCATTTGCTCCGCTCAACCGGATATTTGGAATATGGAAGAAGTTCGTGGACAAGCTGTTTAAGGTATCGTCCGAACAGGGCTATACAGAGGATGAGCTCAAGACGATAGTCGAGGAGGCTAAGACTGGCGGCAACATCGGTGAGTCACAGAGTGAGCTGATCACAAACGCGATTGAATTTGAAGACCTTGAGGCGATAGACATCATAACACCTCGTATCGATATCATCGCGATAGAGCTGGGCACTCCTGTTGAGGAAATCGGCAAGACGTTCAAGAGCACGGGTCTTTCGAGGCTGCCGGTGTTTGAGGACGATCTGGACAACATAATCGGTATCCTCAATCAGAAGGATTTTCACAACTACGTGGTTGGAGAAGGCAAGAGTGTCAACCTGTACATCAAGCCTGTGGCATACGTTGCCGAGTCAATCAAAGCATCGATACTGCTCAAGAAGATGCAGGCCAAGGCTACGCACATGGCGATAATCGTCGATGAGTACGGCGGTACGACGGGGCTGGTAACTATGGAGGATATCATTGAGGAGCTTGTCGGCAAGATTTACGATGAGCACGATACTATTGAGATGAGAGAGGTCACTGATCTCATAGATGGATCCTATTCGGTAGCAGGTGGAGCCAACGTCGAGAAGTTCTTTGAGCTTCAGGGCGAGGATATCGATATCGATGCCACCACAGTCAACGGCTGGGCAATGATTGAGCTGGACCGCATACCTAAGGTTGGAGATCAGTTTGAATACACCTCCAAGCACAAGGTGTTTCAGGTCAGGATCACCAGAGCTGACTCTAAGAGGGCGCTTAGATTGCATATCCGCGTTGAAGACAGACCTGAAGAAGACGAGGATGACAACTGATAGAGAAGTAATTCAATACATGAGAGCATTCAATGAAGGGAGCATGTAAATGGGTTTAGCAGAAAAGATTTTTGGAGACCTCAACAAGCGTGAGGTCAAGAAGATTGAGAAAATAGTAGACGTAATTGAATCGTACGATGAGCAGATGCAGTCGCTGTCCGACGATGAGCTGCGTGCCAAGACCATCGAGTTCAAGAAGCGTCTTGGCACGATAAGAGAGGAAGGCGAGGAAGGTCCGTTTGAGACCGTCGACGACATATTGCCGGAGGCATTCGCCGTATGCCGTGAGGGTGCAGTTAGAAGTCTCGGCATGAAGCATTTCAGAGTACAGCTCATCGGCGGTGTGGTCCTTCACCAGGGTAGAATCGCTGAGATGAAGACAGGTGAAGGTAAAACTCTGGTAGCTACGCTGGCTGCATATCTCAACACCTTGACAGGCAAAGGTGTGCATGTAGTTACAGTTAACGACTACCTGGCTAAGCGTGACGCGGACTGGATGGGTAAGCTATATACATTCTTAGGGCTGACTGTCGGCTGCGTTATCAATTCGCTCAAGGGAGATGATCGCAAGGATGCGTATCAGGCTGACATCACTTATGGAACCAACAACGAGTTCGGCTTCGATTATCTGCGTGACAACATGGTTACATATGAGGAAGAACTTACACAGCGCGAGCTTAATTTCGCTATCGTCGACGAGGTCGACTCTATCCTGATTGATGAGGCTCGTACACCTCTGATTATTTCAGGTAAGGGTGTCGATTCCAGCGACATGTACAGGACTGCAAATACCTTTGTTCATACTCTGGTTCGAGATACTACGAGTGAAGAGGAGGACGGTGAGAACGGAATTCACGGCGATTACACAGTCGACGAGAAGGATAAACAGGTTGCGCTCAACGAGACCGGAGTTAAGGCGGCAGAGACTTATTTCGGTATCGAAAACTTCTCCGATCCTGACAACATGGAGCTCAACCACTATGTCAATCAGGCTTTGCATGCTAACTACCTGATGAAGAGGGATGTGGACTACATAGTCAAAGACGGAGAGATTCTGATCGTCGATGAATTCACCGGTCGTCTGATGTACGGCAGACGGTTCTCAAACGGCTTACATCAGGCTATCGAGGCTAAGGAAGGTGTGTCCGTAAGGTCTGAGTCCAAGACTCTCGCAACTATCACCCTGCAGAACTACTTCCGTATGTACAACAAGCTATCCGGTATGACGGGTACAGCCAAGACAGAGGAAGACGAATTTAGAGACATCTACAATATGGATGTAGTTGTCATCCCAACCAACAAGCCAATCGCCAGACAGGATCTGGACGATGCGGTATATGCTCATCAACCCGGCAAATACAAAGCCATTGTTGATAGAGTTGCCGAGGCTAACGCCACCGGTCAGCCGGTGCTCGTAGGTACTATCTCAATCGAGATATCCGAGCTGATCAGCGATATGCTCAAGAAGAGGGGCATCAAGCACAGCGTTCTGAACGCTAAGCACCATGAGAAGGAAGCCGAGATTGTTGCGGAGGCAGGTCGTAAGGGCGCCGTAACAATCGCTACCAACATGGCCGGTCGTGGTACCGATATTATTCTCGGTGGTAATGCTGACTTTGAAGCCAGACAGGAGATGAAGAAGCTCGAGTATACGCCTGAGCAGATTGCTTTTGCGACAGGCTTTGAGAAGTCAACCGACGATGAGCTTAACTCAGCTCGAAGCAAGTATCATGAGCTGCTTGAGTCCTTTGCTGCGGAACGTAAGGAAGAGCAGGAGGAAGTCAGGCAGCTCGGAGGACTCTGCATCATCGGTACTGAAAGACATGAGTCGAGACGTATCGATAATCAGCTCCGAGGACGTTCCGGACGTCAGGGTGATCCCGGTGAGACACAATTCTTCATTTCGCTTGAGGATGATCTGATGAGACTGTTCGGCGGGGAGAGAATGCAGAGAATTGTACAGAGTGTCGGACTTGGTGACGACGAGGCTATTGAGGCCAAGGTGCTGTCGAGATCAATTGAAAATGCCCAGAAGAAGATCGAGGGCAAGAACTTCGGTATTCGTAAATACGTTCTCCAGTACGACGACGTCATGAACAGACAGAGATCGCAGATATACGAGCAGCGCAAGATGGTACTCGATGGAGAGAATCTCCGAGATTATATCATGGGAATGGTGGATGAGCTTGTAAATGCCATCATCGCACCGGTCACTATGAATTCGAGATTCTCCGAGGACTGGGATATGGACGATATATACGAGGGCTGCGAGCAGATAACCCCCGCATTTAGAGACAGGCTGAATTATACAGAGGAGGAGCAAAGAGAACTCGACGAGGAGCAGCTGCGAGAGGATATCAACAGGGTATTCGAGCAGATTTACGAAGAGAAGGAAGTTGAGGTCGGTATTGAGCATATGCGTGAGGTTGAACGCATGATTATGCTGAGAGTCGTTGACAATCGCTGGATGGATCACATCGATGCTATGGAGCAGCTCAAGAACGGTATCGGGCTTCGCGGCTATGGACAGCAGGACCCTGCTGTTGCTTACGCTAAGGAAGGCTTCGACATGTTCGGAGAGATGATTGCAGATATCCGCGAGGAGACTGTAAAATATTGCTTCAACGTCAGTGTCGAGACACGTACGGAGCGTCGTGCAGTTTCGATTGGCGAGGTGGAGAGTAAGGAAGAATATCATGACGAGGAGCTTGCAGCTGCTCGTGGAAATGGTCAGCAGTATCAGACCAACGGAGAGCAGGTTCAGGTGCCTGTTCACCGCACAGAGCCTAAGATTGGCAGGAATGATCCGTGCCCATGCGGCTCAGGCAAGAAGTATAAGAATTGCTGCGGCAAATTTAAGTAGGATGGTTAACACATATCATAGGAGATTACGATGATTGAGCTAGATGAGATAAAGCAGACTTTACCCGAGGAGCTGAGCAAGCTCGCAGAGGTAGGAGATTATCTTTGACCCTGCCGGATTAGCGACTAAGATTGATGACATGGAGCAGGAGATGCTGCGCCCCGGTTTCTGGGATTCTCCCGACGAAGCTCAGAAACTCATGAAGCACAAAAAGCATCTCGAAAACGAACTCGAGCAGTACAACGGACTGAGGCAGGGCTTTCAGGATGTAGCCGATATGATTGAGCTGGCAGACGAATACGACGACTACTCAGAGGCTAAGGACATCATAAGAACCTTCAGGAGACTCCACGAGGAAATGGAGGCTCTTGAGCTAAGCAGACTGTTGACCGGCAAGTATGATGAAAAGAACGCAATCCTCAGCATCCACGCCGGCACAGGCGGGGTAGATGCCATGGACTGGGCAGAGATGCTGATGAGGATGTATCTCAGATACTGCGATCAACATGGCTTTAAGACGGACGTGGTGGATTTGCAGAACGATACGCTGGCCGGTATCAAGAGCTGCACCATAGTGATAAGCGGCATCAATGCATACGGCTATCTGCGCAGCGAGGCGGGCGTGCATAGATTAGTCCGCATTTCACCTTTCAATTCTGCCGGCAAGAGACAGACATCCTTCGCGGCAGTGGAGGTGCTGCCGGATATGGGCGACAGCATCGAAGTCAACATTGCCCCTAATGACCTCAAGATAGATACCTACAGGAGCTCCGGTGCGGGCGGACAGCACGTAAATACCACTGATTCGGCCATTCGAATCACACATCTCCCAACCAACATCGTTGTAACATGCCAAAACGAGAGATCTCAGCTATATAACAAAGAGATGGCTATGAAGATTCTCGCTTCGAAGCTGCAGCAGCTCGCTGAGCAGCAGCACAAGGAGAGCCTCGATGAGCTCAAGGGAGACATGAGTCAGGTAACATGGGGTGCACAGATTAGATCCTATGTGTTCCAGCCGTATACTATGGTCAAGGATCACCGCACCGGCACGGAGGTCGGAAATGTGAGTGCGGTCATGGATGGCGTTCTCGATGACTTTATCAGAGCCAAGCTGTCTCAGGAAGCAAAGGAGAGGAGTAGCTAGTGAAGAAGCACATAGTGTTCGATTTTGATGGCACAGTTCTCGATACTGACCAGCTGATTATCGACTCCTGGCAGGCGGTATTTCGTCGGTTCAGGGGCGAAGAAACTACTGAAAAGCTGATACTCTCTACATTTGGCGAGACAGTTGCGAATACAGTGCAGGAGCTTTTTCCGGAGGAGAATGCGGAGGAGGTTATGCAGGTTTACCGCAGCTATCAGCAGAAGCACAGCGCAGGAGCCTACAGATTATATCCGGGCATCCGCGAGCTGCTCGGCGAACTGAAGGAGCACCGCTACAAGCTGTCAATCGTAACGTCCAGGCTCGGCAATACCACGATGCAGTATTTAGGCGAGATGGGTATCAAGGATAAGTTTGATGTTATTGTCACTGCGGACGATGTGACTTCCCCAAAGCCTGATCCTACACCCTTGTTGACAGCGATGGATAAGCTCGGTGTTGGCAGGGACGAGTCGATAATGCTCGGCGACACGAGATTTGACATAGGCTGCTGCGTCAACGCCGGAGTGGACAGCATCCTCGTCGGCTGGGGCAGGAGCTGTGGCCGAACCTCACTGAGAGGTCTTGAGCCTACATATAGGATCTATCAACCCGGGGATTTGTTTGAGATAATCGAGGGATAGCATGCTTAACCTATTTATGGCACGCGAGTGCATGAACAAGGAGAGATTCATATACGAGAATATACACGGCAAGGCGTATGTGCTGGTGCCCAACCAGTACACGCTTGTCGCTGAGGAGCAGGCACTCAAATATACGGAGAGTGCCTGCCTTCTTGATATTGAGATTCTATCTCTCAGCAGGCTGGGTCAACGCGCGCTGGCTGAGCAAGGCAAGGAGAACATAGAGATACTCGACCGCTACGGCCGTCACATGCTGCTCTACAAGATCATCAAGTCTCATCGTGACGAGCTTGAGGTATTCAAGTCTGCGGCGGACCAAAATGGGTTCATAGACATGGTCAACGACTTTATCGCTGATTTCAAGCAGCAGGACTGCACGCTGTCCGATCTGGAGGCTATGATCGCCGCGAATGATTCCGGCGAGATCCTATCACGTAAGCTGTGTGAGCTGAGAATTATAATCGAGGAATACGAGACTGAGCTCACGGGAAACTACATAGACTCCGAGGACTACAGCTCGATGTACGTCGCGGCTATCGGGGAGTCGGAGCTACTGCGAGACCATACAGTGTGGGTCTATGGATTTGACAGTCTAGCCCCCAAGTACATGGATGCCTTAATTGAGATGGCCAAGCGGGTGGAAGTCAATCTTATGCTCAATGTCAGCGACTTCGGGCTGGATGTCAGTCTAGGTGACGCACTTACTGCAAAAGCAGGTGACGCGGGTGTTGCAGTGTCCCGTGCGTCCGTAGCGGACCGGTACAGAGAGTCTTCGAGATCAACGCTGGATTATCTGGAGCGGAATCTGTTCAGGACGGTGTCAGGCTCTAATGATGCAGGCATTGGGAATGTACCGGATACAGAAGAGATTAACGATGAAATCAAGCTGGTTGAATGCGCCAATCCGTTCTATGAGGCAGAGAGCGCAGTGTCTTACATATACGAGCTCATAAGAGATAAAGACTATAGGATGAGCGATATAGCGGTTATCTGCAACGATGATTCGGCAAGGCAGCCGATCATCAGGCGGACCTTTGATGAGTACGGTATTCCTCTGTTTGTCGATTCGAGACGCACTATCACCGACTCGATGGCGGCTCGCTTCATAGTCAGTCTGATGGAATTCGTGCTGTTCAACTATAGAACCTCTGCGCTGTTTGTATTGCTCAAGACTGAGCTGACGAACGTAGAGAGGGAAGCAGTAGAGCATCTCGAGAACTATGTCCGCAACTACAGGATTCGTGGCAGCATGTGGACGAAAAAGTTCAAGTACGGGCACTTTGATTATACTGACAGCGAGTTCAATCAGCTTGAATCAACCAGAAGCTTTATCATGGAGCAGGTGCTCAAGCTGCAGAACATAGTCGAGGCTTCCGGAACTGTGAGTGAATTCGTGGACGGCTTGATTAAGCTGCTGGAGGAGGAATGGCAGCTGCCGGCCAGACTCACGCGAGCAGCTGAGAGGCAGGCTTTCGAAGGATATAATGAGGAAGCGCAGAATACAGCTCAGAGCTATGAAGCCTGTGTCAAGATTCTCGAGCAGCTGTCGACGATTCTCGGCGATGAGATTTTTGACAATAACAGCTTTGCAGAGCTGATGCAGCTCTACAGGAAGGGCCTTGAATCCATCGATATCGGAGTCATCCCTCCCGCTCTCGATGGAATCACTATGGGGTCGATGATCAGAACCAGACCGAGACCGCTCAAGGCTATGATAGTTCTGGCAGCTAACGAGGGAGTGTTGCCGATGGAGCCATCGCCGGAAGGACTTTTTTCCGTAGATGAGATGGCATTTTTCAAGGAGCATGATTTTCCTATAGGACACCTCGACGAGATCAAGATGACCGAAGAAAACGTAGCCATGTACAGGCTCATCTCCAAGCCGTCCGAGAGGCTGTATGTAAGCTGGGCGCTATCCGACTCGGAGGGGCAGGACTGCAAGCCGTCATCGTTGGTTGATACACTGCGATCAGCATTACCGCAGCTGAAGCTTCACAAGGATGTCGTATCGAACGGACTCGAGATGAGCGTGGTAAACAATCCCAAGACAGCAATGCGCCATCTGCTCAACTATCTCAAGGGACGCCGGTCGCAGGAGCAGATATCCGATGCCGGACAGGTCAAAATGATTACAGATTCGATAATCTCGTGGTATAAGTGCAATAATCCACAGGTACTTGGCATAGCTATGAAGGCGGCGCGAGAGGACAACGCGGCAGAGCCAATTTCAGCGAGAATGGCAGGACGGCTCTTTGCCGGATCTAACGGTGAGTTTTCTTTCTCGCCGACAAGGATTGAGACCTTCAATCACTGTCCTTTTAAACATTTTGTGTCTTACGGACTAAGACCTCGTGAGGAGCGTGAGTTTAGAGGGTCGTCACGAGAGATAGGTGATATATATCATGAGTGTATAATGAGGGTCTCCGAGGAGCTTGAAGCTGAGAATCTCTGGGGGACCATCAGCGAGGCTGAAATCAACCGGCTGGTACAGGAAAAACTCAAAGAGATTGCTGCCGACTATAGGGACGGATTGTTCGTAGCGGATGGACGAGAACAGTACAGGCTCGATAGAGTTGCACGGGTCTGCGCGCGCGTAGCTGACAATCTGGCAGAACAGATGAGACAAGGTAAGGTCGAGAAGTCCTATTTTGAGGAAGAATTCAGAAGAGGCAGGATATTTGACCCGATTGAGCTGACGATAGATAATCACAAGGTGTTTATAGAGGGCAAAATTGACAGAGTCGATGTATTTGAAGGTGGAGATATGCGCGTCATCGATTACAAAACCGGCGGAGATAAGGTTAACATAGAGCAGATGCGCTGCGGTTATAAGATGCAGCTGATGGTATACATGCAGGGTGCTAAGTCCGATGACAGGAGACCCGCGGGCGTGTTCTACTACAACATCAAGGATTTGTCGGTTCAGATGGGTAATGACGGCGATGTTGCTGACACTGTTAGCAATGAGATGAACAAGGGGATGGCTCTAAACGGACTTTGTGTGGACGAAGCGCATATACTGGACGAAATGCCGGAATCTATGCTGGGCGTCAAAAAATTTATCATCTCAAGAGCAACCTTTGAGAGTATTGAGGCAGACGTGAGCCGGTCAATATACGATATCAGCAAGCGGATCATATCCGGTGATGTCAGTATTTCGCCAACCAAGACGAAGGCTGCAGCTGATATCAAGGGAGAGTGTAAGTACTGCAAATACAACTCAATATGCAGATTCGATATAACATACAAAGGTAACAGGTATAGGGAAGTAGATGGGTAAATTGAGGATTGCATCTATCGGCAGCAGCAGCTCCGGTAATGCGTATATAGTTTCAAATGGCAAGACGAGGCTGCTGCTCGACGTGGGACTTACAGCCAAGCGTATCAAGGAGGGTCTGGCTGAATGTAACCTGACCTCAGATGATATCCAAGGCATATTTGTGACTCACGAGCACGTGGATCACGTCAAGAGCATCAGGGCAATTGCCAAGGCATGCGCAGGAGCCAAGGTGTACACGTCTCGAGGCACAGCCGGCAGCTGCGATAAATTTGAACACATACGAGCTGAGCAGCTCGAATACATGTCTGCCCAGGATGTGGTAAGGATTGGAGACCTAAGTATCAAGGCTTTCGCTCTATCGCACGATGCTGCTGAACCGCTCGGATTCAGCTTCATGGAGGAAGGTGAACAGCTCTCGGTAGCGACGGATACAGGAGTTGTTACAGACGAGATAGATGAAGAGGTTAAGCACGCAAATACACTGGTGCTGGAAGCTAACCACGAGGAAAGCATCCTTCAGATGGGAGATTATCCGTATTCTCTCAAACGCAGGATACTGGGAGAATATGGACATCTGTCCAACGTCGCAAGCGGCATCACTATCGCCAGGGCTCTGTTGGCACGCAAGTGTGTGGGACGCTCGGATAGCGATCAGCGTATTATGCTGGCTCATCTCAGCTCTCACAACAATACTCCTGATACCGCGTTGCTGACGGTCCGTAATATTTTGGATGAGAATGAGCTCTGTCAAGGTAGCGACTTTACGATCAAGGTTGCTGCGAAGGACAGCCTTACAGTGCTTTAATAGGCATAGGCAGAGGGAGAGATATGAAGATACGAATCATATGTATAGGGAAGCTCAAGGAGAAATATTGGACTGCGGCAGTCGCCGAGTACAGTAAACGCATCGGCAGTTATGCCGATATTGAGATAGTCGAGCTCAAGGAAAGCAAGCTTCCTGCAAACCCATCGCCTGCGGACGAGACCAATGTGCTCACGCGCGAGGGAGAGAAGATCCTTAGTAGAATCAAGGATAACGACTATGTGATAGCGATGGCAGTAGAAGGACAGCAGCTTGACTCTGTGGAGCTGTCCGGAAAGCTGCAGAGAATATTTGATACAGGATCATCCACTATCGATTTTATCATTGGAGGCAGCTTGGGCTTATCAGATAAAGTTAAGCGGAGAGCAGACTATGGGATGTCTTTCTCCATGCTCACCTTCCCGCATCAGTTGGCAAGGGTGATGCTGCTGGAGCAGGTGTATAGAGCGTTTAAGATTAGTAACGGGGAGACGTATCACAAATGAGAATATAAGTCATGTTTGGTTATATCATGTTGTGAAACCGGCATTTACCTACTCTACAAGTACTATATATAGTAATTCAAGTACGAGGAGACCTCCGCTTAAGAGCAGAGGTCTCCTCGTACTTTTACTTTATACTTTGCGAACATTATGAGGTTTAGGAATATCTCGTAATGTCGTAAACGAGTTTAATGGTATTCCTTGTGATTTGAGAACATAGGAGCAAGAGCCGGAATTACTATACTTGTGAGTATTAATAATCCGCCTATTATGCCGGTTGGCCCAAGCCGTTCTCCCAGGAATATGTAGCCCAGAATCGCTGTTATCAGCGGGTTAAAGGCACAAAACAGGCCGGATATTGACGCGGATAGTCTGCTTTGTGCTACGGGCTGCAGTGTGAAACCGAAACACGTGCACACGATTGCCAGAAAGAACAGAACGCCCCAGGCTGCAGGTGCGGTTGGGAAGGCTGGCCCTTCAACAATCATCGCAAGTGTGAAGGATGAAAGT
The DNA here is from genome assembly GCF_000293155.1 of Mogibacterium sp. CM50. Classification (NCBI taxonomy): domain Bacteria; kingdom Bacillati; phylum Bacillota; class Clostridia; order Peptostreptococcales; family Anaerovoracaceae; genus Mogibacterium; species Mogibacterium sp. CM50. Next base: position 12,435 of record NZ_ALNL01000026.1, read on the forward strand.
CCTATAAATGCTACTTGGATTATCCCGAGCATAAACGGATCATCTCGTTTTGAAAACCTGTCCGTGGCAATTACTGCACATGTGTATGCCAGTGCGCTGAGTATGCATATAAACTCTCCCAGGCTAAGCCCGAGATGGCCGCCTTTGAGAGTAAGGAATCCAACTCCGATCAGTGCAATGATTGCGCTGATGATCACACTGATCTTTGGTGCTTTTTTTACCAGTAAGGCATCTACCAACGGTACGAATATAATTGCTGTGTTCTCCAGAAATGACGTAGTCGAGGAGTTGGTCATCTTGAGTCCGATAACTTCAAACGACATAGTCAGTAAAAAGAAGAAACCGATTATAGAACCGTGCATCAATATGCTTTTATCTATCTTCTTCATATCCTTTCGGAAGATAAACAACATGATTATGGCAGCAAGCGGGAATCGGTAGCCGTTCATGGTGAGCGGTCCCATATATGACAAACCTGTTGTTGCAAATAACAGCGACGTTGCGCGTAGTGCAATAACTGAAAACAGCAATATCATTGCATGATTTCGCCTTTTTGTATTCACTTCGCCCCCCACTCTAAATGTAAATCTTTCTAAAAGTAAATCTGATGTTCTATTATTATAAAAAAAATATTAATTTGCGAATATCGCTAATTAATCATATTTGTTGTGATAAAATATCAACATCTATTAAACGTCTTTATTTAATGCTTAATAGCAGGAGCGATATTTTATAGATGGAAACTGAAAAGGTAAAAGCACTTCTTCGTGCACTGGAACTTGGTAATATGTCTTCTGTAGCAGCTGAACTCGGCTACACTCCTTCAGGCATGAGCAGGATGATGGCTTCTCTTGAGGATGAGACAGGCATGCGGTTGATTAACAGAAGCAGGAACGGCATTACGCCGACGAATGAATGTAAGAGACTGCTCGCGAATTTTTCAGCACTCGTCAGCGCGGCTAATCACGTGGAGCAGAGGGTAGCGGAGATATCAGGGATTATAACCGGAGAGGTACGTGTTGCGACAGCGTATTCGACATATTACAAGCTATTTATGGAGCTGATTAAGCAGTTCTGCGTCAAGTACCCGGGTATCAAGGTTGACCTGACATCAGGCAGGAGTACGGCGCTTATGGAGAAGCTACAGAGCGATGAGCTGGACTTTTGTCTCATAAGCTACCGTGAGGGTAACTGCGAATGGATACAGCTCTTTGAAGATCCTTTCTATATATGGGTTCCAAATGATCATCCGGCTGTTGCAAAAGGTGTGTACGATATCGGTCAGATTACCGAGGATAGTTACATTGACCTCTATCCGGGACTTGAAAGCGACAGCTCACGTCTGTTCGCATCACACAATTTCGTGCCAAAGATTAAGTACACGACCTCGGATGCTTATGCGGCCTATGCAATGGTTGAGGCGGGGCTTGGTGTTACCTGTGCAAATGGTGTCTCTATAAACCAATGGAAGGGCAATGTTACAGCCCTGCCGTTTGCGCCTAATCACAATGTTCCGATCGGTATCGCTGCGCCAAACCCGGGGCAGATCTCCCCGGCGGCGAAGAGATTCAAAGATTTTGCGACTGCATTTTTTACTGAACATATATCGGAAATGATGGAAAATGTTAAATAAAAGAAAAAATATAGGCCAGATACAATGTTAATGGTATAAATTTTGTGAAAAATAATAAAAATTAGTGAAGCTATCACATAAGTATTAATTCAGTATAGGTTTTATGCATGTTCCAATTATTTTTTTTGTGCATGTAAGAACAAAACAATAGATAATATTGATTTTCATGATAAAAAAATAGTAGACTTATCATATACGTTCATATAGAAATATACGTAGATATTATGTGATATAGAAATCGTGAGACGGGAGAGTTAAAGATGAACAAAAAGGCCAGAAAAAATGACATAAAGTCCGGTGAGATTCACGCGAGACGTTCATTTGTAACGGATAGATCGAACAAAAGCAGGAGAGATAAAACGGTGCGTGTTATGGCGATCATCATGATTGCTTTGATGGTAGGTTTTTCGTTCATAACGGCAGGAATATTTCTTTTAAATTAGATATATTATTTCGATAAAGTTTTCAGAGGCGAAAATAAGTTGAATTGTATTCTGTGACAAGGCTTTGACAAGCTGAAGCCTTGTTTTTTAATGCTTCCAGTTTGTAAAGGATTTTAATGAGTGATATAATTCAAATTAAATTACGTGCTATACAGTTTTGCCAATTGCGGTTGAAACGTATAGGGCAGAAAGGATACGCTTATGTCGATAGCAGGTATTGAAAAAGTTAGAGAAGCTGAGATTCAGGCTGCTCAGATAAGGAAGGAATCTGAAGAGGCTGCAGCTCAGATTATAGCTGACGGAAAAAGAGAAGCTAAGATGCTGCTTGAAGAGGCTGACAGAAAGGGCAATGAAACTTATAGAGCTGCAATGCAGACAGCTGAGACCAAGGCTGAAGCGCTCTATCAGGAAAGGATAGACTTGGAAGCCGCAGCCTGTAAAGAGCTTAAGTCGGCGGCTAGGGAGAATCTCTCGCGGGCGGCTGAGACGATCATCGGAAAGGTAGTGGGTACTTATGGCAACAGTTAAGATGAACAAGTTGTCCGTCATAGGTATGAACGATGAGAAGCAGACATTGCTCAGAGAGCTCATGGATCTTGGAGTTGTCGAGGTTAGCAAACCGGAGGACAGGCTACAAGACGAAGAGTGGAAGAAGCTGGTTGTCCGGGATGGCGATGAGACTGCAGTTGCAGAGTTTGATAAGAAGATTTCTGCTGCCGATACTGCCATATCTCTACTGGATAGATATGATAGCAGCAAAAAGCCGATGTTCCCGGCTCGCAGGGTTATGAGCGAAGCGGAGTTCAAGGAAATTCAGAGCAAGGAAAATGATTTTGCGGAAAATGTGAATTTCCTCAATTCGTGCGGCAACAAGATAACCGACTCATACGCCAAGGTGAACTCCGCTGAAGCACTCAAGCTTTCGCTGGAGCCCTGGAATAACTACGACCTCCCGATTGATTTGACGTCAACCGATTCGTTAAGTATCAGAATCGGATTGATGCCGCTGAACACAAATGTTGAGGGTGTTGCCAATGAACTCGAGGCTGCAGGCCACTCATCGGTATTTGAGAGCATCAACAAGGATAAGGAGCAGCAGTACGTCATGCTTTGGTATTTCAAAGCAGACGAGGATGAGGTGATGGATGCAGTCAAGCGCCACGGCTTTACACAGGCTCCGATAGCTGATCTAAAAGGTACTGTAGAGGAAAACCTCGCTCAGGCCGATAGGACGATCGATGAGGCTAATAAGGAGATAGGTGCCCTAGAGCAGAGAATCAAGAGCATGAGTGATGTCAGGACCGATGTCGAGAGCTACCACGATATGATGGCAGTTGAGCACGACAGGGCATACGTCAGGAGCAGGCTTCTGACTACAGATGAAACGTTCACCTTTGACGGATGGACACCGAAATACGCTTCCGGCAAGGTTGAGAAATTGCTGGAAAAGTATACATGCTGGTACGAGCTGACAGAACCGGAGGAGAATGATGATGTGCCTGTGCGCTTGCAGAACAAAAAGTTCTTTGCACCAATCGAATTCATCACCGAGATGTACTCGTTGCCGAACTGGAAAGAAATAGATCCGACATCTATATTCGCAATCTTCTATATCATATTCTTCGGAATCATGTTTGGAGATGTGGGCTACGGAATCATCCTATGCGTTATGTCGGTGTATGCAATTAAGAAGAACAAGCTGTACGAGGGCGGACCGTACAAGCTGCTCAGAGTGCTATTCTACAGTGGAATCTCCAGTATATTCTGGGGGGTAATGTTCGGAAGCTTCTTTGGAGATCTCATTCCTGTAGTTGCTAAGACGTTCTTCGGCAAGACAGTAGTCATCAATCCGCTTTGGCTCGACCCGGCCAAATCACCGATGATTTTCCTAGTGTTCTCGTGCGGACTCGGTGTTATACACCTCTTTGTCGGCATGGGAATCAAGGCATATCAGCAAATCAGGGACGGTAAGGTCCTCGAAGCATGCAAGGATGTATTTGCATGGTATCTCATCGTTAGCGGCATAATTCTTATGCTGTTCGGAACCAGGGTCGCTCCGGGAGCTCCGAAGGTTGGCAAAATTATGACTATCGTAGGTGTTGCGGCTGCAATCCTACTGCCATTCATCGTCAACAAGGGGGTTACCAAGGGACTGGGAATCTGGGACATATACAGCGGGTTGACAGGAAATCTGTCCGATATACTCTCGTATTCGAGACTTCTCGGACTGGGACTTGCTTCCACATCTATCGCACAGGTATTTAACTTCCTGGCTTCGATGGGAGGCAAAAGTATAGTCGGCGTGGTTATGTTCCTTGTAATCGCAATTCTGGGACATACGCTCAACTTCGGAATCAATGCTCTTGGAGCATTCGTTCACTCCTGCAGACTTCAATATGTAGAGTTCTTTGGCAAGTTCTACGAAGGTGAAGGCAGGGCGTTTGAACCACTAAGCAGAGATACGAAGTATATAAATATAATCAAGGAGGCAAAATAATGAGTTTAGGTCTAACATTAGCTGTACTGGGTGCAGCAATTGCTACAATCGCAGGCGTAGGAAGTGCTATTGGTGTCGGTATTGCCGGTGAGGCAGCTGACGGTGTAATGTCCGGAGACAAGGTAAGCTTCGGTTCTACACTTGTACTACAGGCTCTTCCCGGCACGCAGGGAATTTACGGAATGGTTATCGCTATCCTGATTCTCACTAAGATAGGAATTCTTGGCGGCAACCTCGCAACAGTGACAACCAATCAGGGTCTTGCGTTCCTATTTGCAGGAATTCCAATCGGTGTAGTAGGCATTGTATCCGGCCTTACACAGGGCAGAGCCGCTGCAGCCGGCATGCAGCTGATCTCCAAGAAGGATGGAGCACTGGGTAACGCAATTATCTACGCGGTAATGGTTGAGACATACGCTATCCTCGCATTCATCATCTCCTTCCTTATGTACAACGGAATCCGGATTGGTTAAATCGCGGTAAATCGTTGTTACTGATATATAGAAAGGGACGGTAAGAATGAGTATAGAGTCTATAACCGAGAGAATCCGTAAGGAGGCTCAGGCTTATTCCGACGATCGTAGAGCGGAGGCAGAAGCTGTAAAAGCGGAAGCACTCAAGACGGCTCAGGCAGAAGCAGACAGGCTGATACAGAGACGTGAGGCGGAGGCTGAAAAGGATGCCGAGGTTCTAATAAGCAGAAGACAGTCGGTTGCGGATCTCGATGCGCGCAAGATGAAGCTCGCTGCCAAACAGACGGTAATTGACGAATGCTATGATACGGCAGTGGAGCGGATTCTTTGCCTTCCTAACGCGGAGTATGTCAAGTTCATCTGCAGACAGCTTGGCAGCTTCCAGCAGGAGGGTGGAGAGGTTCTGCTCAATCAAGCAGATAGAGATAGAATCGGCGCTGACCTTGAGAACATGTTCAAAGGCACAGCGCTCAAGCTAAGCGATGAAATTGCTGATATCAAAGGCGGGTGCATCCTTAGAAGAGGCAATATCTCATACAATGCTTCACTTGAGAAGCTATTATCGAGTGTAAGAGAAGAGTTGACCGCAGAGGTTGCCGGAATTTTATTCAAGTAACCGCAGTAACCAGAAAGGAGGCGTATTTTGGGAGCTGATTTCGTATATGCGAGCTCATATGTGAGAAGCCAGGAGAGAAAGCTTCTCTCGGGAGAGCAGTTTCGCAATATGACAGAGTCTAAAAATATCGACGATATATGCAAAATTCTGCAAGATGCTGGTTATGGTTCTGAAGGCAACGCTTTGACAGCAGCAAATTATCAGGAGGTATTGAAGCAGGCAGAGGCCTCGTTCTTCGTTGAAGTCAAGGAACTCAGCAAGAGCAGCAAGGCACTCGATATATTCTGCTATCCTGCTGACTACCACAATCTCAAGGTGCTGCTCAAGTCAGAAGCGCTGGGCGTAGATAGAGACGAACTTCTCATGGAGAGCGGAACTGTCAGCACAGGCGATATGTCCAAGAGTGTCAGAGAGAGGGATACCATGTTGCTCACCGAGAATATGATCCGGGCTCTTGACGAAGCTGTAGCAGTTCATGCACGCTCAAATGATCCGCAGATGATTGATTTCGTCTGTGATAAGTATTGCTTCGCTGATATTGGTGAGGCGGCAGCGAAGTCAAAAAATGATTTCGTCGAAGGCTATGTAGCACTTTGGATTGACACGATTAATCTCAAGACTTTTGCTAGAGTCAAAAAGATGGGACAACCATGGAAGTACTTTGAAAACGTATTTATTTCAGGCGGATCCGTGGATATGCAGGTGTTCCTCGATAGCTACGACGAGGACTTCAAACAGACGGCGGACAGATTCCTTCCTTATGACATAGCTAAGGCTGTAAACGACGGCGGAGAGGCAATCGATACTGGCGGGAATTTCACGATGCTCGAGAAGATTTGCGATAATCTGCTGGTTGAATACAGCAGAGGAGCCAAGACCGTGACGTTTGGCCTGGAGCCGCTCGTTGCGTATCTCATCGCCAGACAGAATGAGATTAAGGCTATCCGCATCGTGCTCGCCGGGAAGCTGGCCAAGATGAGTCCGGATTTGATAAGAGAAAGGCTGAGGGAGACTTATGAGTAAGATTGGTATTATTGGTGATGCCGATAGTGTGCTCGGCTTCAAGGTCTTCGGTCTGGATGCATTTGCGTGCAGAAACAAGGATGAGGCTGCAGAGAAATTGCATAGTATCGTGAAGGATGATTATGGAATCATCTATGTCACTGAGAAATATTACAAAGAATTAGGTAATGAAATCGCAAAATATGAAACCCTGCGTATTCCGGCAATCGTTCCGATTCCGGGAAGCGACGGGAGCTATGGCGCGGGTCTTAACAACGTCAAGAGAGCTGTTGAGAAGGCTGTTGGTGCCGATATACTATTTGGCGATAAATAATGGAGGTAATCATGGAACAAGGTAAAATCGTTAAGATATCCGGACCTCTAGTAGTTGCTTCGGGCATGAGCAATGCAGATATGTACGACGTGGTCAAGGTCGGACATCAGGGCCTTACAGGCGAGATTATCGAGATGCGCGGCGGAAATGCTTCGATTCAGGTATATGAGGAAACTGCTGGACTACAGCCGGGTGAGCCTGTATTTTCAACAGGGGCTCCGTTGTCTGTAGAGCTCGGTCCGGGACTTATTGAGACTATTTACGACGGAATTCAGAGACCGCTGTCTGTTCTACTCGAGAAGACAGGCACCAATATTGCCAGAGGTGTATCGGAGCCGGCGTTAGACCATGACAAAAAATGGGATTTCGTTCCGGCTGCAAATGTCGGCGATGAGGTTTCCGCCGGAGATGTATTGGGTACAGTCAAGGAGACGATCGCCGTAACACAAAAGATTATGGTACCTTACAGGGTCAGCGGTAAGGTTAAGAGCATCGAGAGCGGCAGCTTTACAGTTGATGAGACTGTTGCAGTTATCGAGGACACATCCGGCAGGGATGTAAAAGTCAAGATGCTGCAGAGATGGCCGGTCAGAGTTGAGCGCCCTTACAAGGAGAAGCTTTCCCCGGACGAACCGCTGATCACCGGACAGAGAGTTATCGATACGATGTTTCCAATCGCAAAGGGTGGTGTAGCGGCTGTTCCCGGACCTTTTGGATCAGGAAAGACGGTTGTACAGCATCAGCTGGCTAAGTGGGCAGACGCGGATATCGTAGTTTATATCGGCTGTGGTGAGCGCGGTAACGAGATGACAGATGTACTCAATGAGTTCCCTGAACTGGTTGACCCTAAGACAGGCGAGTCATTGATGCGCAGAACTGTCCTCATCGCTAATACATCCGATATGCCGGTAGCTGCTAGAGAGGCATCGGTATACACAGGAATTACAATTGCCGAGTATTTTAGAGATATGGGTTACTCCGTAGCGTTGATGGCTGACTCGACATCCAGATGGGCTGAGGCTCTGCGTGAGATGTCGGGACGTCTTGAGGAAATGCCCGGCGAGGAAGGATATCCGGCATATCTGGCATCCAGGCTTGCGCAATTCTACGAGAGAGCCGGTAAGGTTGTGTGCCTGGGAAGTGACGGCAGAGTCGGTGCACTTTCGGCAATCGGGGCTGTATCGCCTCCGGGAGGAGATATTTCCGAGCCTGTGTCACAGGCAACATTGCGTATTGTCAAGGTGTTCTGGGGGTTGGATGCCAACCTGGCACACGCCAGACACTTCCCCGCTATCAACTGGATGAACAGCTATTCGTTGTATTCAGACAGACTCAATGTGTGGTTTGCGGAGCATGTCGACAAGGCTTTTCCTGTTCACAGAGCTAAGGCTCTCAAGCTGCTTCAGGAGGAGGACGAGCTCAACGAAATCGTACAGCTTGTCGGAGTAGACGGTCTGTCAAAGGAAGATCAGCTCAAGCTTGAGGTCTGCAAGATGATTCGTGAGGACTATCTACACCAGAATGCATTCCATGAAGTTGACACATTTACATCTACAAACAAGCAGTTCAAGCTGCTCGACCTAATCCTTCACTTCTATGATGAAGGTCTCAAGGGACTTCAGGAGCACGCTGATTTCAAGGCTGTTGCATCCATGCCGCTTCGCGAGAATATCGGTAGATTCAAGTATCTGCAGGAAGATCAGGTTGACAGCGAATACAGCACTCTGACCGAAAAGCTGGATGCATCCGTAGATGAGCTCATTAAGAAGGCAGGTGAACTGAATGATTAGAGAATATAAGACTATTTCTGAGGTAGCCGGCCCTTTGATGGTTGTTAAGGGTGTAGAAGACGTAGGCTACGATGAGCTGGGAGAGATTGAGCTCGCAAATGGCGAGCTGAGACACTGCAAGGTTCTTGAGCTCAACGGCACTGACGCTGTCGTGCAGCTATTCGAGAATTCCGCAGGAATGAATCTCAAAGAGAGTAAGGTCAGGTTCCTTGGTCACGGCAACCAGCTCGGTGTATCTCTCGATATGCTCGGAAGAGTATTTGACGGAATGGGCAGACCTATCGATGGCGGTGCTGAGATTATCCCGGATAGATACATGGATATCAACGGACTCGCTATGAATCCGGCTGCCAGAGAGTACCCATCTGAGTTCATTCAGACTGGTGTATCCGCAATCGACGGACTTAACACGCTGGTAAGAGGACAGAAGCTTCCACTCTTCTCCGGATCGGGACTGCCACACGCTAACCTTGCAGCACAGATTGCCAGACAGGCTAAGGTTCGCGGGTCTAACAGCAAGTTCGCTGTAGTATTTGCAGCCGTAGGTATCACTTACGAGGAAGCCGAGTTCTTCATGACTGACTTCCGGAGGAGCGGTGCTATCGACCGCTCCGTAATGTTCCTCAACCTGGCTAATGACCCGGCTGTAGAGCGTATCGCGACACCTCGTATGGCACTGACCGCTGCTGAATATCTGGCATTTGAGCAGAATATGCACGTACTGGTTATCATAACTGATATTACAAATTACTGCGAATCTCTCCGTGAGGTTTCCGCAGCTCGTAAGGAGGTTCCCGGTCGTCGCGGCTACCCGGGATACCTGTACACTGACCTTGCAACTATGTATGAGAGAGCCGGTAAGAAGAAGGGCATCGATGGTTCTATAACTATGATTCCTATCGTATCAATGCCTGAAGATGATATTACGCATCCAATTCCCGACCTTACAGGATATATCACCGAGGGACAGATTATCCTATCCAGAGACCTCTACAGAAAGGGTATAACACCACCGATTGATGTACTTCCGTCGCTGTCCCGTCTAAAGGATAAGGGGATAGGCGAAGGCAAGACTCGCAAGGATCACGCGGATGTGCTCAACCAGCTGTTTGCTCTTTACGCAAGAGGTAAGGAGTGCAAGGAACTGATGGCTATCCTCGGAGAAGCTGCACTCAGCGATGTCGATAAGCTATATGCAAAATTTGCAGATGAATTTGAAAACAAATACGTGTCACAGGGATACGAGAAGGACAGATCCATCGAAGAAACTTTAGATGTAGGCTGGGAGCTCCTCAGAACTATGCCTAGATCTGAGCTCAAGCGTGTACACGATGAGTACCTGGATGAATTCTATGAGCAGAAGTAGCTTAGTTAAGGAAGGGATGATCTTATGGCAAGATTAAATGTTAATCCGACAAGAATGGTCATGTCTAAGCTTAAGGGGCAGCTCAAGGTGGCTATCAAGGGGCACAAGCTCATGAAGGATAAGCGAGATGAGCTGATGCGTATCTTCCTTGATCTCGCTAGAGAGATCAGGGCTCTTCGCGAAGAGATTGAACCTATGCTGGAGGATGTGTACGGAAGCTTCTCCGTTGCGCGTGCCGTAATGACACCGGAAATGTTGGAGGAAGCTCTGATGTACCCTAAGCAGAGCGTTAAGCTTGTAGCTACTGAGAAGAACGTGATGAGCGTCGATGTCCCATCCTTTGATTTTGAGCAGGAGAACACGCAGACTGGCAGCGTATATCCTTATGGATTCGCAACTACGTCGGGTGAGCTTGATAAATCCATAGAGAAGCTGTCGGAACTCTTTCCTAAACTGCTTCGGCTTGCCGGAATGGAGAAGGAAGCTATGCTGATAGCCGATGAGATAGAGAAGACCAGAAGGCGCGTTAACGCCCTTGAGTACGTCAAGATACCTGACTATCAGGAGACCATCAAGTATATCAAGATGAAGCTTGATGAGAACGAGAGAGGTAACCAGACGAGACTCATGAAGGTCAAGGACATGATACTGCATGAAAATATTGAGCAGCAGCGTGCCAAGGATGAAGAGATGCTCGCCAGTCTGGCAGAGTAAGAGCTTAGGTATTACATTCCTATAGAGTTAGAGCGGAGCCGAGAGACTCCGCTTTTCTGTTGGTTCCAAAGAGGCTATATCTGAGGGTTGTAAAGTTTTAGCTGTTGATATTGACGGCTTTAATATTCTTGTTGAACAAAAAGAAAAGTTCAAAGACTACTGCTTATAGCAAAAAATGGAATTGGGCACATTTGCTAACGATGAGCCCATATACGGCTTAATTTGGTTATCACTTTCAGGTTATAAACCAGGGCGGAGTCATGTGCTCCATCCTGGTTTATAAATTATTGATACGATCAAACGGGGGACGTGAGTGGAATTATATTATGCATTGTACCCTTACCGTGTTATAAAGTTAGTCAATTGCAATTCATCTATCGCAGGACTGAAGTATGACTCCTGACTGCGTCTCCATAAATTCTTTAATTTTATCCAGTGCAAGCGGTATTCCGCCTTCATTACTCGACTCGACGTTGAGCGGCATAACCGGGTCGTGAAGCGATTTCCTGAGCAGGAACCAGCCGCTGTGACCACCAAGGTCGAAGTTGACTCTGACCCCTTCGTAGTTAGGCTGCTCCGGCGATAGTCCATCTGTTTGCTCAACCCACATCTTCATATCCTCAAGAATCTTATCACCGACTTCACTGTAATCTTCAGTTGTGAGATCAAATCTAATCTCTACGGCTTCTGCGGGTTCTCCGAGATCTGCGATCATGGTTTCGATGCCTTTGCCTTCCTTCTTGAGGTTAGCCGCGTTAATTATAATCTGAACTGCCAGAAATGCACCGTCATCCAGATAGTAGTTGTCAGAGTATGCAGCATGTCCGGAAGTCTCAATTGCCAGGAATGCCTGTTCGCCTTCCTTGGACAACTCCATAGCCTTGTTAATGACATTGCGATATCCGCGCTTAAAACGAAGATGCTTGAGCCCAAGCTTATCCTCCAGGAAAGTGTGCAGCTCGTTGGATGTGATGCTGTCTGTGACAACTGTGCCACCGGGATAATCATCCGCACCGATTGCGGCAGCTAGAGCGACGATTCCGTTGCGGCTGATAGGCTTGCCATCAGAGGATACGGCTGCGCTTCTATCCACGTCCGTGTCAAATATTATTCCGAGGTCTGCACCTGTCTCGCGAACCCGCTTGCATATGGAAGTCATGGCATCCTTGTTCTCCGGATTCGGCTGATGGTTCGGGAAAGTTCCGTCCGGATCGAGGAACTGACTGCCGCTGATGTCAGCGCCGAGAGGGGCGAGGACACTGTTTGCAAAGAATCCGCCCGCACCGTTACCTGCGTCTACCACAATCTTCATTTTGCTGAGATCTCCTCCGACTCCCATGCTGATCATTGAGCGCAGGTGAGCAGCATACATCTGCATCAGGTTGACACTCTCTGCATGGTATTCAAAAGGCAGTATGTGAGCACTTGCGGCGTATTCGAGTACTTCCCTTATGTCGGATTTGTTGAGACCACCTTCAGCGGTGAAGAATTTGAAACCGTTCCTGTTAAACGGCAGGTGGCTCGCTGTGACTATAATTGCTCCATCAAATTCATAGTACGGCATGATTGTCGACATATACATCGCCGGTGTAGATGCAAGCCCTGCATCGCTGACCTGCACACCTAGATAAGCCATGCCGGACATCAGAGCATCTGCAAGGTCGATCCCCGAGATTCGCGGATCTCTGCCGACGCATATCTTGAGGTCAAACGAATTCTTCCCGGTCTTGAAGCCTAGCCAATGTGCAAATGACGCACCAATTGCCAGCGCATCGTAGCGAGTCAAATTAACTTCTTCACCCTCAACACCGGGAAGCGCGATACCTCGGATGTCGCTGCCGTTTTGAAGCTTAAATATTTCTTTACCCATGTTTCTCTCCCATTATGTATTGAAAAAATAAACCGAATGTTGCCTTTTGATTGACCACATAATTAAATCAACGCGAGTATGCATTTCCTTATGGTACAAATATATTATCAATATTATACAAAATAATTGTCCGGAAAGGTTGGGAACTTGGTGATATAGGAATAATAAATATGATTATGTTCAACTGTCATTCCGGGATTATGTTCAAGTATCATAAGGCACGAGAATTTAATTATCAAATCGCAGAGAAGGCTTTTGCTTCTAATGCTTGTTTTTTCTGTAATTCCTATTCCCGTGAAGACCACCGTCAATAGCATCCGCGCTTTCGAGGCCGGAGACAAGGTTTGTCTGCAGACCGTCTACAGCTTCGCCGGAGTCGGCGAGCAGGCAGCTTTCGACATCTTCCGCTTCAATGTTGACGACAAGCTTGCCAAGCATTGGGCTGTTATGGAGACCATTGCTGCCAAGGCGATATGGCAGAATCAGAACGGTGAATTTTAATGTAACCGTTGAAATTACAACGGGCTTAATGTAGAATGGTAGCCGGAGGTGGTTCATATGCAGATATCGAGCAGATTTACCGTGGCTTTGCATATCTTCACCTGTGTGGATACGTTTAAGGATGAATATAAGGTGACGAGCGACTTCCTCGCAGGTAGCATAGGAACCAACCCGGTCATTATTCGCAAGATACTCACACAGCTTCAAAATGCAGGACTCATCACGGTAACAAGAGGAACCGGCGGAATCAAGCCAACAAGAGAACTGTCGGAAATATCCTTCTATGATGTATATCAGGCTATAGAGCCTTTGGAGGGCGGTGATTTGTTCCGGTTCCATGAGAAGCCGAGCCCACAGTGCCATGTCGGAGGTAATATCCATGCATTGCTGGACGCAAAGCTGAACGCGATCCAGAATGCGATGGAGGACGAAATGAAGAAATATACAATAGAGGAGCTGCGGACGGGAATGCAGGAAATTCTCGGGAAAGAAGCATGATACAGAAACAGATGTGCGCCGGAACGGCTACTCGACTATCTTGTGGAGGAGTTCAAGAGCGATCTTCAATATTTTTAAGGATGAGGACAAAAATACTATGAAAAGCTTATACGGTGAACTGCCGAACGGCTATCAGGAAAGTATCAGGAAAGGACTCAGCGCGGTGAGGTATCTCAGAGGACATATGTCCTATGGTACAGGTACAGTAGAGGAATGCATCAGCAGATTGAAATATGAATTGGACAATGCTGATGCAATTGTGATTGGAGCCGGAGCAGGCTTGTCCACGTCAGCGGGACTTACCTACAGTGGTGAACGATTTGAGAAATACTTTTTTGATTTTGCGAAGAAATATGATATCAGTGATATGTACTCCGGCGGCTTTTATCCTTTTCCGGACGATGAAACACGTTGGGCATGGTGGGCAAGGCATATCTATTACAATCGCTATATCGACGCTCCGAAGCAGGTATATCAGGAATTGTATGAACTCGTGAAGGATAAGGATTATTTCGTCATCACCACTAATGTGGATCACCGGTTCCAAAGGGCGGGGTTTGATAAAAAACGGTTGTTCTATACACAGGGTGACTATGGTTTGTTTCAGAGCGTGAATCCATCACTGCAGAAGACCTATGATAACGAAGAATGGGTTATGAAAGCAATGGCGGCACAGGGCTTTATCAAAGATGAAAGAAGAATATTCCAGGTACCGGAAAGCAGCAGTATCACCATGCGGATTCCAACCGACCTGATCCCGAAATGCCCGGATGACGGTTCAGAGGTCACTATGAATCTTCGCGCGGATGATTCCTTTGTTGAGGACGAAGGATGGCACAGAGCATCGGCGGCTTATTACGATTTCCTTCGCAGACATGAGGGTCTGCATGTACTGTATCTGGAACTTGGCGTTGGAGCCAATACGCCTGTCATCGTGAAGTATCCGTTCTGGCAGATGACACTTGCCAATGAGAAGGCTGTTTACGCCTGCATAAATTACGGAGAAGCATTCTGTCCGGGCGAGCTTGAAAATCGAAGTATCTGTATAGATGCGGATATTTATGAAGTGCTAAGAAAATACGCCTGTGGGCATTTCTAGGGATACTCATAGGCGTGTAATAGATTGTAATATGAGTTGCTTTATCTCCTTCTTAAATCAGTCGAACTGCTTATTCCCGCAGAAACGTGCATACTGCACAACGGCCTCAAATTGCTCCGGAAGATATGTTTCGATCAACATAAAAGAAATGCTCCTACATGATGATATACCCGTCGCGTATACCATCATAGATGAAAAACATTAGACTTTCAATTGGAGAACCAATAATATGTAATCAAAGACATCGGAAGCATCTATAAACAGAAGCAGTATACGAAGGAGGATATCGATAATGAAAAAGATATGGTCTGTTCTGCTGGCCGCAGCTATGATGCTTTCCCTAGCGGCATGCGGAAGTTCAAATAATAACACTTCGGAATCATCTAAAAAAAGGGTTCTGAATTTAAAGGGAAAGCCATCGTTGTTTATTATTCCGGTTCGGGAAATACAAAGAGAGTTGCAAATTTCGTAGCTGACGAGCTCGATGCAGATACTTTTGAGATAATTCCCGCCGTGCCTTATTCTGATAGTGACTTGAACTGGAGAGACCGGAACAGCCGCGTTAATAGAGAGCACGACAACGTATCTCTTCAGTATGTAAAGCTTGCCTCAACAGAGGTACCGAATTGGAGCGATTATGACGTAGTTCTGTTCGGTTATCCAATCTGGTGGGGTGAAGCACCGTGGATCGTGAACAATTTCATCAAGAGCAACAATTTCACCGGGAAAAAGGTCGTTCTATTTTGCACATCCGCAAGCTCAGGAATTGGAAGCAGCGGAACAAATCTTGAAAAAATGGCAGGGACAGGTGACTGGCTTGAAGGAAAACGCTTCTCGGAAAAACCCAATAAAGGCTCGGTCAGGGAATGGGTTCGGGGACTGGATCTGAAATGATCATCCCCGTATCGGCGGGCTTGGTATCTGCGGTTCCGGCTCATATATGTCGGTTGCCGGTGTGAAAGAGCCGCGAATCAAGTCTGTTGCTGCAATCGTTCCCGCCATCTCCGACATTTCTGCTTCTCCGATGTTGGGTTTTTATAAAAAAGCAGATAATTTACGGAGAAAGAGGCGATAGAGTAATAATTTCACATATAACAAACAAATCCGCAGACAGTTGAAGCAATGCTGTCTGCGGATTTGTTTCGTCACAGAAATTATACAGACCGAATTAAGCTTTATGCTATTATTAACAGTGCGTTATGAGAGACTGCAACATTGAGTGAGCTATTTGGCAGTGATATAATCTAGCCTTGGAGATGTGAACCATAGCATAATATAGAATAATTGGGAGAGAATAGAAGGAGAGCTGTTATGAGAAGTGACAAATACAATGACGTCAAGCCTAATCAGATAGTGTCTGAAGAGGTTGCTGTTGAGCCCAAAGGAGTTGCAGAAGTCGATACCTCAGAGTCTCTTAATAGGGGTAAAAAAGCGAAAAAGGCTAAGAGCAAGGTTAAGAAGAAAAAGAAGAACCGTGCAGTTGACTGGGCATTTAGAGTCATAATATTTTGTCTTGTTTGCGTAATTTTGATTAGCGGTTATAAGGTAGGTACAGCGCTTTATAATTACTACCATTCAAGAAGCGGCTTCAAGGAGGTCGCAAAAGAAGCCAAGGTCGACCCTAATCAATTCACGGGAGTTGTTGATTTTGCAGCTCTCCGGAAGCAGAATCCGGATGTTGTAGGTTGGATTTACCAGAAGGATACGATTATCAATTATCCGATTATGCGTGGCAACAATAACGATATCTATCTGCATACAGATATTAAGAAGAAATATAGTGTGTCCGGTTCAATCTTCATGGATTACCGTAATTCTGCCGATTTCTCGGATTTCAATACGATTGTGTATGGGCACCATATGCATGACGGCAGTATGTTCAAGTCGTTGAGGGGGTATACGAAGGAAAACGATTATTATGACAGTCACAAGACCTTTGAGCTTATTACACCTGATGCCAAATATCATCTGCAGGTATTCGCTTCTTATATCACCCCGGCAACCAGCGATGCCTATAAGAATTCATTTAACAGTGAAGCAGAAAAACAGGCTTTCATAAACTATGCCAGGACAAATTCAAAAATCAGCGTAGAGGGCGTTAATATCTCTACTAAGGATAGGATCGTTACGCTAAGCACCTGTGCATACGACTTCGACGAAGCCAGATATGTGGTTGTATGCAAGATGATTCCGTGGACTAAGGCTGAGGTCAGCGAAGGAGAAAAGCTTCAAGCAAAAATAGATAAGCAGAACGGCAAATAAGGATTCGGCAAAAATTTGAAATTACGGCGAATATAAAGAAAATAACCGATTTGCTCTTGAATACAGTAATTATGGGGAATCGTTGCAACCGGATGCGGCGGTTTCCTTTTTAAGCATTTTTAAGCTGTAAAGCAGGCATAATTGCTGCTGTCAGTCCCCTTTTGATATTTGCCGGTACAGTATATAATCATCTAAAAGGTAAACTTATCTAAATGAAAGTCCGAGGTGCACTCATGAGTATTGATAAGACAAGAATCAGGGATGAGCTTATTCCTGAGATCAGGAGCTATGCCGACAATACACCGGTAGCTGACGAGCATACGCTTGACTGCAGTCTGGGGATAAATCCGTACGGATTTCCGGATGTCGTGATAGACATTGTGCGAAATTTTGATGTAAACAGGCTGTATCAGTATCCGCACAGCGATGAAGCTCAAGAGGCTGTGGTCAATTATTGGCAGGATTATGCCTTTATTGAGCCTGAAAATGTAGTTATGACGGATGGAAGTGTTACTGCTCTCAACCTCCTTGTAAACGTTTTTGCAAAACCGGGAGCTGAAGCAGTTATGTTCATGCCTACATTTACAGACATGGTTGAGTATTCCAGAATCATGGGTATGAAGGTACACGGAGTAGTGACAAGTGCCGAAAATAATTTTAAAGAAGATGTAAACAGACTGGTTGGAACTATAAACGACAATACTTCTTTCGTGTACATTGATAATCCCAATAATCCAACGGGTCAATTTCTGTCGAATGCGGAGCTTGAGCGTATAATCAGCAAATGCGAGGAGATGAAGGTGTACGCCATAATTGACGAAGCCTATGCGGATTTTATCCCGAGGGAGGAATCTGCAGTTATGCTTGGACCGAAATACAGCCACATGATTAGTGTGAGAACCTTTTCTAAAGGCTTCGGGTTGGCAGGAGCCAGAGCCGGTTACATAATAACCAATAAAGAGCTTGTCAAATATATCAAGAAGGTCAGCAATCCTTACATGATGAACGAGATGAGTCGCGCGATAACAGCAGCAATCCTCAACTATGACGTTCAGCCGGTTGAGCACGGTACAGACTTTTCGATCATCAAGGGAGCGCTTCGCGATGCCTGCGGAAGTAAAATAATCATGGCAGAGACGGATGACAGAGTTCCGATCTGCCTGCTCAGGCATGTAGATGACGACATCGATTTGCAACGAATGCTTATGAATGAGAATGTATTGACCTGTAGCGGAAGCGAATTTGAGCCGCTTGGAAGGAATTGTGTAAGACTGCGTGTTCCAACGTTAAAAGATGCGGGTAAGCTGATCAAGGCAATTAGGAATGTGGTTAGCGCGTAACTACGATAAGTCCGATGAGTCCCTGAACAGGGTTACGACAATGAGAAATGCAGTTAGCGCGTAACCCATCCTGTGTGTCTCATGCACTGCCGATAGGCAGTGCGACAATTAGAAATGTAGTTAGCACGTAACCTGTGCATTATGAGCGATGATTAAGAATCAAATGAAACTATGCGTATGAAGAGGGCGGAAATGATGATTAAAGATTTGATTAAGAAGAACAGAAGTGTCAGAGGTTACGATATTTCTCGGGAAGTGGCTGATGAAGAACTCCGTGAGATGGTTGATTGTGCGAGATTATCCGCATCAAGTGTTAATATGCAGCCACTTAAATATGTAACTATAAATACCCCGGAAGGAAGAGATAAAATCATTGGACAGATATCATTTGCCGCAAAATTGTCAGAGCTTCATCTCCCCATCTCGGGTACCGAACCGATGGCATATATAGTTATCTGCCAAGATGAGAACATCAGCAAGAGCGGAACAGGATATCATAAGGATGCGGGAATTGTTGCCCAATCCATAACTTTGGCTGCTGCGGAGATGGGGCTCGGAGCTTGTATATTAGGATACTTTTCGCCAAAAGAAATGGCTACGTCACTTAGACTTGCCGGAAACCTCAGACCGCTGCTTGTGATAGCACTAGGCAAATCAATCGAAGATATCAGGATAGTCGAGATTGAAGAAGGTGAATCAACTGACTATTATCGCGATGAAAACGGCGTGCACTATGTACCTAAACGAAGGCTTGATGATGTGATAGTTGAGTGGGAATAGAGTATAGCTTCACATAAGTGACTTAGTTTCAAGGGCTGTAGCCTAACCCATCATTATAATAAACAACCGGAACAAAATTGGGTAAAGCTTTCAAAAAGAATAAATTGAGTGATTGCTTCCGTTGGGTTTACAAGTGAACAAAAAAATCAGACCGTAGCTTAGTTGTTCCGGTCTTTTTGCGTATGTGGAAAAGGGGATATTTCACGTGAAGAGGCAGAGGATGAACTCCTCGCCGATGCTACCGATGTGTTCTGGAAGGGAGATAAGGACGCGGAAGCTGCAGTCAAAACGCTTGTAGAAAAAAACAGGAGCCTTGGAGAAACCATCCTCAATGCTATTAAGTCTACAGTAGATAAACTGAACACTCTAGGCAAAAGTGCTATGAATGCACTAAAAGGAGAGCTTCGCGGAAAATGGCTTGAAGAACTAGGGATCCTGGAAAAAGCCCAAGAAATGTGGACTAATGCTTTGGTGAATCCGGAAGTAGATGAGTTTGAAGAGGCTGTAGATAATGGAGACGGAATTAAATTCATGTTCAAGGGGCAAGATTCTCAAGGCAGAGATATATATGAAATATCCGAAACAACCAAGAACCTAACTAACAAAGAAAAGCGCAATCTTGCCGTTAATAATATTAAAGAATTGTTAGGAAAGAAAACGATTATATTTGATAATGGAAGCGAAACCGCAGAGGCTAAACTAGACAAGGTTTTCTTAAAAAAGAATATCTATGGTGACAACCAAACGAATAGAAAGAAAGTATTTAAAAATAAAATTAACATTTTTGCCGATGGTGATACGATGAATTTGCTATCAAATGCAGCTTATGATAGCAAATCAAAAGATAAAGACAATAAGCATAAAGGTGCAGTTAAAGAGTGGGAATATTACAATAAAGAAGTATGGATAGATAACAATCTGTTTGACGTTTTAATAAACGTACAAGAGCGCAGCACAGGAAAATATGTATACAATGTAAAATTCACGCAAATTAAACAAAATAAATCAGCCCCCGTTGCAACCGTAAAAGCAAACGCTAACGGCCTGAAATCAACAGGGGCTGATTCAAGTACAGTTAATGTATCATTGAAAAACTCTAATGTCAACGGGGAAACTAAAAAATATCAGAGAAAAAACAATATCTTTGATATCCCAAACAATCAGCAAGCGGATATAAGCACCATTAAGGAGCTGAACAAAAAGATTGACGCTCTAATCCTCAATCAGACCAAGACAAAAGGAACGATGCCTAAGAGGTCTGCAGTTATAAATTATCTGAAAGAACTAATTAGCGAGGTCGGATCAGATGTAAAAGCAGAAGAGCTGCGTATTGATTATCATAATCTTTATAAAGCGGCAAAAACAGGTGACAATGCTACAAAGGAAAGACTGCTGAATGAAATAACACGTGAAATTGTCAAGAATACCTATGAAACCGAGCGCATATCTCAAGAAATACAAGATGTTCAGAGATACCTCAAGAACATGACTGTGTCTATTGATGAAAATCTGGAATCTGAAATAAAGAGCAGATATGGTTCATTTGGAAAGTTCAAAGAATATATTGATAACGCCTTTAAGGTAAAACTTAGCAGGAATGTTAACAGAATGGAATATGCTGTTCCTGTGGATATTATGCTGTCAGAAATGAATGAAATATTCGGTGACACCATAAAGGTGGATGGTCAAAGTTTGAATGATGTCACGGATTTTGTAACAGCACTGAGTGAGATTGCTGAATATGCATCGGTAAAAGATAATAAGGTATATCTATTTGACGGTGGCGCGCAGCTTGCAGGGTATACGGAAAAAGAAATATCCGACAGTAAAATTTCAAAAAATATATCTTTATCTATTGTTAGGCAACACTAACTGGCGTATAATCAATAATTAAGTTATTAATAATAACGTTATTAATAACTTAATTATTGATTGAGTTATTAAAAATTGAAATTTTATAAGAGCGGAGAAATGAACATGGCTAATAAAAATCATGAATTAGATAAGCCGATAATTGAAGCTGCTAAAATTGAATTTTTAAAAAATGGATTTCAATCTACTTCAATCAATTCTATTGCAAAAAGAGCAGGAGTTACAACCGGAGCTATATATACAAGATATAAAGGGAAAGATGAGCTTTTATATAGCTTAATTGAAGAACTTTTACAAGTTTTGGATAGTGAAAGAAAAGATAACAAAGAAGCATACATGAAATATTGTATAGATAAAGATTTTGATAATCTTTTAAGTAGTATAGAAAAAGAAACTGCAAGATATATAGATATTTTATTTGAATATTATTATGAGTGTAAACTTCTGTTATGTTGCAGCAAGGGAAGCTCAGTCGAATCCATGTTTGATGAAATGATGAAAAATAAGATACACGAAACACAAATATTCATAGAAAAATATATTGACTCGGATATTAGTAAGTTAAAATTGGATTTAGTGGAATTACTAATGAATGAGCAGTTTAATGTATATGCTTTGATAATCGAAAAAGGATACAGCAAAGACGAAACAGTTGAGTATATAAAAATGTTGGGGGAGTTTATTGGAGCAGGTTGGGAAAAGATTTTTAAAGATTTTATAAAATAAGAATTTGATTTACAGATAGGACGAGTGAAGTGTACAAAACTATTTTAGATTTTAAAATCGACTTTTCTTATGATGAAAATAAGGAAAAAGTATTGAATAATGTGGTAGGCAGTATATCGAAAGGGCAGTGTGTAGCTCTTTGTGGTGAAAGTGGTTGTGGAAAATCGACTTTTCTTAGATGTTTAAATCATCTGATTCCTGAATTTTACGACGGTATATTTAATGGACATATATTAGTAAATTCTGAGAATATATGTAATAAAAATGTTGGAGAAGTAGGGGAGATTATTTCGTCTGTTTTTCAAGACCCAAGAAGTCAATTTTTTACAATGGAGAGTGATACGGAAATTTCCTTCGGACTCGAAAATAAAGGATTAACGCATGAAGAGATAAAAAAAAGAACAAAAGAAGCTTTTTCTAAGTTTGGGTTAGAATATCTGGAGAACAGAGAAGTCTTCAAGCTTTCAAGTGGAGAACGGCAGCTCATAGCCGTTATGGCTGCATGGGCAATGAATACAGAAATTATTTTACTTGATGAACCGACTGCAAACTTAGATTATTTAGCCATAGAAAAACTAAAAAATATCTTATTGCTTCTTAAAGAAGAGGGAAAAACTCTAATAATAAGTGAACATAGGCTTTACTATCTGAGGGAGCTTGTGGATGAATATTGGCTAATTAAAAATAGAAGCTTATACGAAAAGTACGATGGAGACGCTTTTAGGGCATTTTCTGGGGATAAATTGGATGATTTATGTTTACGAGTTCTGGAGCTTAATCAACTTGAAGTTCCAAACAAGTGTTTTGAGTTTTGTAGTGATAGATTGGAAGTAAAGGAGGTATCTTTTGGATATAAAAAACAACATATTTTAAAAGATTTGTCGTTTACAGCTTGTTTGGGAGAAGTTACTTGTTTGATTGGAAAAAATGGTTCAGGTAAAACCACCTTGGGAAAATGTATATGTGGATTGTTGAAAACACAAAAGGGGAGAGTTTTTCTAAAGGATAAAGAATTGAGTCATAGGCAGTTGTCACAAAACAGTCTTTTTATTATGCAAGAAGCTGAATTTCAATTTTTTACAAATTCTGTATTATCTGAACTCAAGTATGGTGTAAATCGAAACAAATATGATGAAATAGAAGCTTTACTTAAGCGATTTGATATGTGGAAATATAGAGATAGACATCCATTTTCTCTTTCAGGCGGGCAGATGCAAAAATTAACCTTAATGATGGCATATCTTTCGGATAAAAGCGTGGTTATTTTAGATGAACCAACATCTGGAATGGACAAAAAAAGCTTAGATATTGTAGTGGGACTGATAAATGATATGAAAAAGAAAAAAATCGTGATAACTATCAGCCATGACTTAGAGTTTATCTCGGCAGTTGCCAATAAATGCTTGGAACTTGATAATGGAGTGATACAAAGAATTTGTGAAGTAAAAGAGAATAAAGATATTGAAAATATTAAAAGCATATTCGAAAAAGATTTAGAACATAAAGTCCCATCAGAAAGAGAGAAAATTATTTTAGATCCGAGAACAAATATTTTGTTTTGGGTTCTTTGTATGGTTTCAGTGGGAATTGACAATAAGATATTGATTTTTGAATGCAATTTATTGGCGCTTGTTTTTTCTCTTGCAAATAGAAGATATAAAGCGTTTGGAATTACTTCCATCATTATAGGATTGATTTACGGTCTTGAAATAATATATCCCAATGAAATTACAATGTTTACAGCAAATTTGTTTCCTAGATTTATTTTAATATTTCTACTATTTCCTATCATTCTTGGAGGTAGAGGAGCAACAAATATGCTTGCGGGACTTAGAAAAATAAGAATGCCTGAGAAGTTATTATTGATTCTTGCGGTTTCTTTTCGATTCTTTCCAATGTTAAGGAATGATTTTAATTTGCTTAGACAGGTGCTTAGAAATAGAGGACGCTGTAGCCACAAAAATATAATCAAAGAAAAGATGGAGTATCTTGAAGCACTGATTGTTTCATTGATTTTTCGAGTGATAAGAATAGGTGAAACATTATCAGCTTCAGCAGAAACAAGAGGAATTGCTTTAAATCACAAAAAATCATCTTATGTTACTTTGCAGTTTCATCTATGCGATTACATATTGATGATGGGGATGATAGTAATTTTGATGATAAATATTTTATAAAAATAGGAGGACCTAATAATGAACAAAAATAAATTGAAAGCGAAAGATATAATTATGGTTACATTGCTATCCTTGTGTAACATTTTGATATTTTCTTTAGGTACATTTATGTATGCAACACCAATTACCATACTTTTAACACCAGTGCTGTACTCATTATTACAAGGTGTGGTTTTCTTTGTTATTGGAGTGAAAGTGAGAAAAAGAGGAGCATTTCTTATATATTCTCTTATTCAAGGAATTATAGCATTTTATCCACCATATATTTTAATGTTTGTAATTTCAGGATTGATAGCAGAATTTTTACTATATAAAAGAGGCTATGGAAATCTAAAAATTATTGGAATTAGCTATGTTATTCAACAGACATTGGCTTCTGTCGGAAGTGTAATTTATCCATATACCATAGCGCTGAATAAAACCATAGGAGATATGAAAGAAAAGGAGTTAGCTTCGAATATTACAGCGGCAGGCAAAATGATTACTTCTTGGGGAACGCTGATTTTACTTGTTTTAGTCATAGTTTCTGCAATCATAGGGTCTTATATAGGAAGTAAGGTCGTGATGAAACATATTTTAGAAAAAGAAGCTGATGTATAGGGTGAAGTCATGAAAAAAGCGAGAGAACCAAACTTTTTTAAAGAAATGGATTCGTTTATCAGTCCATACAAAAAAAGATACATTTTATCTGTGCTTCTAAGCATGCTTTCTGTTCTATGCGAACTGTTATCCTATGCTTTTGCTGGAATTTTAGCGGGATATATCTTCAAAGGATTTTATGGTAATAACACTGTATATGCCTTGATATTAACCATAATCTGCAAAATATCAGGAATGCTATTTTCAAACATTTCAACATTTATATCTCATAAGGCAGCATATTTAACATTAAGTGACTTAAGATATGCAATTTGTGATAAATTTATCAGACTGCCGATGGGATATTTTGATAGAAATCCTAGTGGAACATTGAAAACTATATTGGTAGACAGAGTGGAAGATATAGAAAAAAACATTAGCACATCTACTTCCTGAAATGACTGCAAATTTGCTGATACCTATTGCTATGATTATTTGGATGCTTGTAATTAATATTAAGCTTACTGTCATTATATTTCTATGGATTGTGTTTGGTTTATCAATCGGAATGCTTATGATGATTGGCTATAAGAAAAAATATGAGGGACAAGTACAGGCACAAAAGAACATGAATCAAGCGGTCATAGAGTATATAAAGGGTATCGAGGTAATTAAAACTTTCAATATGGAAGATAGTTTCTATGCTAAATATAAAAATGCAGTCATCCGCAATGCAGAGTATGCATTAAACTGGATGAAAAGCTCGCAGTTTTATGCGTCTCTTTCATATAGCATAGCACCGATATCTATATTTCCAACAATTGTTGTGGGGTTGATATTTTTCAATAATGGTAGTCTTACTGAGCAGAGTTTATTTTTGTTTATGATGATTTCTCTTGGAATATTCAAACCAGTTGTTAAGGCATCCAGTTATGTTGACCAATTGGCGCAGATGGGAACTGTTGCAAAGGAAATAAAAGGAATATTAGATTATCCGGAACTAAAGAGAAATGAGAATTCTAATTTAAAAGAAAAAATGACATACGAGATTTCATTTGAGAATTTACAATTTTCTTATGACGGGACAAAAAAATGATGTTGATAATGTGAATTTGAAAATTAAAGAAAAAAACATGACTGCAATTATTGGTACTTCAGGTTCAGGGAAATCAACTCTAATGAAACTTTTAGCCGGATTTTGGGATTTTGAGAAGGGGGACATAAAAATAGGTGGTATAGGGGTAAAAGATCTTTCAATGAATTACCTGAATACTATTATATCCTATGTAGATCAAAATACATTTTTATTTGATGACAGTATTTTGGGAAATATTAGAGTAGGTAAAAAAGCTGCGACTAATGATGAAGTTATAGAAGCTGCCAAAAGAGCCGGTTGCCATGATTTTATTGTCGCTTTGCCTGACGGATATGACACCATAGCAGGTGATAGGTTATCCGGCGGAGAAAAATAAAGAATAGCTATTGCCAGAGCAATTCTAAAAAATGCTTCAATTATCATATTAGATGAAGCAACTGCAAGTGCAGATATTGAAAACGAAGAAAAAATTCAAGAGGCATTACTGGAATTTACCAAAGATAAAACGTTAATTGTTATTCTAGTACAAACTCTAATATGATTTTTAACTATCTTTTCAAAAGTTCTTATATGCCGATATAGCCTGTCTTTACAGGTATTTTCGGCATTTTGTATATCGGGAGATACTCACATATTTTCTTAAATCTGCTTGTGTTTTCGCTTTGAAAGGTAGTAAAGAAGTAGTAAAACCTCTCTTTTCCTTTAAGCCGCCAGTCTGAAAAATTCCGCCTGTGCGCTGTCAAATGTGGCGTGTGCGTAATAGTTCAGTGTCATGGTAATGTTGGCGTGTCCCATAAGATACTGTAAGGCTTTCGGATTCATTCCCGCATTTGCCATGTTGGCGCAGAACGTGTGTCGCAGGGTATGGGGCGTTGTTACCGCCGGCAAAGCTTCCTCATGATTTTTGTTATACTTTTCTACAAGTCTGCGAAACATAGCATCATAGTTGATACAAGCCTGTGGTGTTCTGTTCCTTGTGAGAAAAAGAAAGCCTGTGTAGCCGTCAACCTCGAAACTACTTTTTCTTCGGCTTTGCACAACTCTCTGCAAGGCCTCAAGAACTCGGTCGCTCATTGGAATTTTCCGAATACCGTTTTCCGTTTTCGGTGTTTCAATGCGGTACGATTTTTTACCGGAGTATTGAAGTTGATGATCCACATTGATTGTCCGATTCTCAAAATCAATATCGCTCTCCGTCAATCCGCAAAACTCTGAAATACGAAGTCCTGTTCCAAGCAGAATGATAAGCTCGTCATAATACTTATGATAGACCTTATCGCTTTTCACAAAGGAAAGTAAACTTTCTTCTTGTGCAGGCGAAAGAGGAACCTTCGGCTCGGTGTCATCCTCAATAACTGTGTTGATATGAAAGTCAAAGGGATTTTTCCTGATACAGTCATCCTGAATGGCGGTATAAAAGGCTGCCTTTAGAGAACGCTTGTAATTGCTGATGGTTTTGAAAGAATAGCCTTTTTCTTTCATTCGTAAAGCCCATTCCTTTGCATCAGACATTTTTACATTCTCGATGCTGCAAGTGCCTATAGTATCTTCCTCAAGGATTCTCATAAGCTGTTTTCTGCCTTGCTTTGTACTGTGTCTTACATTTGCATGGTTTCGTATCTGCTTTGCGTAAAGCTGGCAGACGGTCATTTTCTTTCCCACCGGGTCAATCCCGTCATCAAGGTCTTTTTGTATCTCCTTGACCTTTTCCCGCAGGGATTTATCCTCGCGTTTTCCTTTCGGGGTCTTATCCGTTGGAACTAATTTCCATGCGTACACAAACTGCGTCTTTCCAAAGGTGTCTATATATTTGTAAGCATATCTCCCGTCTTTTCTCTGGCTCTCTCCTGACCGCAAAACTCGGTTTTTGCTGTCCCGTCTTTTTTCTGACATGTTATGCTCCTTTCCAAGACGGAAAGAGCCTTGATATGCTATATCTATTATAACATCGTCAAGGTTCGATCTCCATTAGATTGTGTCAACCGTATCGATCATTTTTTCAAACTGCTTGCGCTTGATCTGAATACGGTTGCCGTTTAATATCACCCAATTTGCGTTAGGATTTTCTTCTGCCAGTTTTCGCAGCTTGTTTTCTCCGATGCGAAAATACTTTGCCGCTTCTTCTATGGTGAGGGTATATTTCTCCCAGATAGGCACATCCGTTTGATTCATTTCATCGCCCCCTTTCTCAAAATAGGTATAGTAAAAGTTCTGATATT